>JAOUKM010000026.1 GCA_029882535.1 Candidatus Bathyarchaeota archaeon | reverse complement strand
GCCAACCTCTAAACACACAAGAATTTTCATTTGGTCCACATCCGTTATTATTTCCAATAGTTCACTTGGCATAAAGTTTCCTGTGTGTGTTTGCGCTTGGATGGTTGGGTAAGAGTTTAATCCCAGACCCAATCAAGCACGCATTTGAAGCATAAACCTAGCTGTTGCTATAGCGTTGATTGCATAGAGCCAGCCAAAAAGCAAAAGCCAAAATTCGAAGCCCCAATACCAAATTACATTGACGAAACACGTCAATGTGGGTGCTGAGATTAGGATGAAAATGAGTCCGATCCATAGAGCCTTATGGGAGTTGGGAAGGGACTTTCGAATCGATAGCAAGGTGGCTCCCAAAACTAGTAGCCCAACATTAAGTAGCGTTGCAGGATTGTAGTAGATGTACCACAGGAGACGGGATAAATTCGATATCGGTATAATCAGAGAAGAAGTCAGAACAGCGGAGATGGCTAGGTACAACACTCCGCATCCAAGTGCCAAGTTCGAGCCATACTTCTGCTTCAGAGCAGAACATCCGAAGCTTCCTAGGGCAAGCGAGAGAGACAAAAGACTGCGGAAAATCGTGTGAAAAGCCCAGTTCTGAAAGAAGATTCCACTCATATAATTAAGGTGCCCAAATCCCCAAAAATAGGAGAGCCAAGTTGAAACAGCAAGCAGAAGCCAAAAAAACCATGCAAAGAAGCCAACAAGAAAGCCAATAGCCCCAACCATGAAAAATTGCGAGTTACCGACTCTCGTACGCAATACTCCCCACCAATATTAGGTTATGAAAAGACCAAATAAGACTTATGTGTTTCGAAGAGTTTGCGTGCACGTATGTATGTCATGTAGCTGTTGCGTGCAGGGTGCGCGCGCATAGGATTGGTTGGTTGGTGTTAAATTTTAACCAGAAAAAAATTCTGCAACTCCAGCTGAGTAATAATGCAGGTTAAATTTTAACAAAAAAATTTGGTTATTGTCTCTTATACTCAAAGTATGAATATGTGGTCAGATAGACAATCACAAGAATTATAGGTGCAAGAATCAGGAATAGAGCGAACCATTCGGAAATGATTCCAAACAAGGCTAAAACTCCGCAGATTTTAAACAGTTTACCGCCTAATTTATGAGTCTTATCCCATACATTTTCATCGCTTAAAGTCCACGGAGTTCTAATTCCGACAAACCAGTTTCTCTTCGCATTTTCTGTTACAACACCAAGATAGTAGAAAAGTATGCCAATTGGTGGAGCCAATGCTTGAAACATGCTAAAGTTAACCAAACCTAAATTCCAAGAAATCACTAAGGAATCTAAATATAGCAAAAAGGCAAGCAACGAAACAACTAATCCCCAATAATACTTTCCGAATTTTTCAATGTTCTTAAGCGGGTCAATTTTTGGAATCCCAAGAAATAATAAAAAAAGGGCAATTGAAACTAACGGTAACAAGAATGACCCCCAAATCTTTGAGGAATAACCATCAACTACTCCACTAATATTCCAATGAATCGCCATTTGTTCAGGCATCTGAGGGTAGAAATAGATGCCAATCAAAATCTGAACTAAGACTATCATCCAAGAGAATATTGTGATTTTTTGCATTTCTTTTCTTCCCAAATCATAATACCTTGAAACCAAACCTAAAAGTATAGCGTCATTAGGGTGGTGTGTGTGGGCATTAAATTTTAACCCCAAACCTAACCCAAGTTGGTTGGCTTAAAGTTTAAGCCCTAAACGCTAGCCTTTCTTTTTTCTCAGCCTAAAACCTCTAAACCTTAACTTTGCAGTCAAAATTTTTTCCGTAGCGAACAGCTTTGCAGCTATGTAAAGCAAGGCGACTGTAAAAAGAACAACATAGACAACGCCAAAAATCGCCATCAAAAAGTTTCCGGTGAGAGTAGCTTGCGCCGCCAGCATTGGATGAGTATAAGGAATGGCGAGCAAAACTATCCTAGCCGCCAATGGTAAGGAATTGAAATCAGTAAACATAATGATGAACATGGGCAACATAATAATGACGTAAAGATAACCAACGATTGACTGCGCACCCCTAACATCCTCAGAAAAAGCAGATATGATTATCGCCAACGCAAGAGCCGAAAGCAAAGATGCGAAAACCGACGCGCCTAGAATTAGGTATCCAAGAAGAGTTGGGGCCAAACCAATGGCAGCAAGATCCAGCGAAACACCCATGTCGCCCATAACCATGAAAGATCCCATGTAATAGTTGAACCCTACAATGATGGCAATTGCGCCTACAGCCGCCACGATAGTTGATCCTGCTAGCTTTCCGAACAAGATAGTAAAGCGGCTTATGGGCAAACTCAGTAGGGTTTCCAGAGTTTTTTCTTCTTTTTCCGAAGCCACAGAAGTGGCAGCAATTTGCATAGAAAAAACAAGTAATATGCTTACGGTTATGGGCAAAGCGAAAACCTGCGAAAACATTATACTGAAAAGCACGCTGGGTGGAACATCTGTAGGTTTACCCTTGACGATTGACTTCGGCACTGTTTGAAACGGATCAGGCGCCAACGTCTTTTTGAAATATTCCAAATACTCACTAACAACTGAGGAAGTCGCCGTCTCAGCAATCCCGCCAGCACCAGAAAAAACACTGTAAACTTCGACATTTACAGGATATTTATCTGGATTTGCTTGCGACACATTTTCTGTGAATCCTGCGGGAATCACTATAAGATCTGTTGCGTTTGTCTCTGTCTGCAAAATTTCCACAGCTTCCTCCACATTAGAAGCACTAATGTTGACAAGTATCACGGTATCTAAGTCATCAAGGAAGTCTGTCAAATTTTTGGCAATGATGCCGTGGTCAAAATCTACGACACCTATTTGGAGGCTTTGAAGACGCTCTTCTGTTGATTCCATAGCTCCTCTGATAACGAATCCCATGATTGGGAACATCACAAGCGGGACAAGAATCATTCCAATAAGAATCTTCGGATCGCGCAGTAATTCTTTGAGCTCTTTTACGACAACGTTTCCTAAGCCTTTAAGCAAGACCAACCACCTTCGCGAAAGCCTCTTCCAAATTTTCAACCTTATTCTTCGACTTTAACTCTTCCGGGGTTCCTTCCGCCACAATTTTTCCATGATCAATCAGAGCAACTCTTTCACACAAATATTCGACTTCCAACATGTTGTGACTGGAGAGCAAAACGGAAACACCGTGTTTCTCCACATACTGTTTAATGATTTCTCTGACATGAACCGAATGAAGAACATCCAATCCACTTGTCGGTTCATCTAACACTGCCAACTTCGGCTTTGTCATAAGGGCTCTAGCTACGAGAAGCCGACGTTTCATTCCTTTACTATAAGTCTTCACCTTATCGCGTAAACGATCGCCAAGCCCAGAAATCTCTTCAGCACTTCTAACCGTCTCTTCAAGGACTTCGTTGCTTTCTGAGCCGAACTTAGCCATAAACCGAAGATATTCATCTCCAGAAAGATTCTTGTAAGCTCCCGCCTCCTCTGGAAGATAGGCTATAAGCTTGCGAACTTCTGAAGCCTCGCTAACCACATCGTGATCGTACACTTTCGCGGAACCAGAAGTTGGCAAAATTAATGTTGCAGCAATTCTAAGCGCCGTTGTCTTTCCAGCACCATTGGGACCAATGAGCCCATAAATTTCACCAGGTTTGATCTTGAAGCTTAAACCATCCAAAGCTCTAATATCACCAAAAACCTTCACGAGACTTTCTGCCTCTACAGCAAAACTCATGTCAATATCCACCAATAACACTCGAAAACATCTTTTGTCACTTAAAAACCTAATGCTCCCTCAAATAACTAACCATATTAGAAGCCAAACAAAACCTAGCCTTAAGACTAGGCACACACAACCAACACACGCAGTTTATAAGATCAAGCAACACTTCTTAAAAAGAAAAGGAGAAAGGGCAACGCATGGTTGAACTGAAGGAAATCGAACTGAGCAGAATTCGTCCAAACAGACTAAACCCCCGCCTCGGCATAAACATCGAAAAACTAAACGAGTTGGCTGACAGCATCAAACAAGTAGGCCTTCTAGAACCACTCATAATCCGCCCCATAGACAACGAATATGAAGTTGTGGTAGGCGAACGACGCTACCGCGCATCACAGCAAGCAGGACTAAAAACAGTCCCCGCAATAATTCGAAACTTCACAGACGAACAAGTAATAGAGCTAAACCTAATAGAAAACATACAAAGAGAGGATCTTAACGCAGTGGAAAAAGGAAACTGCTGCAAGCAACTCCTAACGAAATACCCAGAAAAATATCCCTCAAAGGAAGTTATCGGAAAGAAAATCGGCGTATCCTCCGGCACTGTCAATAACTGGCTCAAACTAACAAAAGCACCAGTAGAAATTCAAAAAATGATTACACCACCAGAAAAAGTAGGCGTACCACGAGAACTAGGTAAACTCGACTATAGCACAGCCCTCACCATCACCCAACTAATCGAAGAACCAACAAGACAAATAGAAGTTGCCAAAGAAATCGCCAGCAAACCAGTTCACGGCAGAAAAGCACGACGAGTCATCGCAAAAGCCGCCAAAGAACCAGAAAAACCTATTGAAGAAATCATGGAAGAAATCATCGAAGAACCTTGCGAACTCACTTTCACGGCAGCTAACAAAGAACCCATTCTAAAAGGCTTACAAACCCAAATCACAAGAACAACTCCTCCGGATCTAGAAATAAAAGCCGGCAAGATAGCTTATGCCACAGTACTGGAGCCACACTTCGCAGATTTACGCGTGATTTCAGTTGAAAGGAAACGCTTGAAGTATTTCACCGAAAAAGACGCCAAAGCAGAGGGCAACTATACGCTAAAAGAGTTTAGAGACTCTTGGAGAGAGAAGCACGGTGAATGGAACGAAAACCAGCTAGTCTACATCATACGCTTCGAAAAAATTTAAACAGTTTCGCGCTCCACCCAAGAAAACTTCTTCTGCAACGCCTTAGGGTAATAAAGCTTCCAGTCAAAATCCACTTTCTGCCCCCACTTGTAATAGATGCGAGGATCAATGTAACTTTTCAAAGAAGTTCCAAGATTGTAATCCCTAGTTTCACGGAAAGCATTAATCTTAGATTGAAGAATCTTAGCTCGCTTCTTTGCACTAGGAGTATTTCTGGCTCTCAGCTTCTTCAACCTTTCCATCTTCTTCACCAAAGACTCCTCCCAATTCTTCCGAGGTTTTCTCTTATGATTACAAATGATAGCGGCTTCCAAATTGGCCATAGTGGCAACATGTTTCTTTTCATATTCTGGGTCAGGCTTGGAAATGTCAGAGCTGTTAAGAAAATCAGCCACTACTCTAGAGGCATGATAGGTTCTGAAGACCTTAGCCGAAACGCCAGGCGCAACCTCGTCGAGAAAAAGTGAGACGTTCTTCGATCCTACTCCTTCAAAAATTGATGACATAGCTGATTTCATAAACTCTTTAATGTTGTCAACAACCTGTTTGGGCGGTCTTATTCGTTTTTGCCACCTGACAGCATCTTTACCTAAGAAATCAAAAATCACCACGCCGTTTTTTCCAAAAGTTATGTGGTCAGATCTAAGTGTTGTCGCGCCCACCGTGTCCGCTTCATCTGTGTCCTTCTCGTCTCCCACACGCAGTTTCAAAGCATCTACCAAATAGCAGACCGTGGCTATCTTACGTATTGTAACCTCATCCGCATCTAGATTGGACAATATGTGTTTCCTGACTTCTTCTATCTTTCTGCCAAGCTCAATAGCTTTGTTGAACTTTTCGATGTCTTTCTGTTGCTTTATAGGAGAAGAATCTGCTAGCCAAATGTATTTCTCTTTGCCTCGAAGTTTGTCATCCCACTTGGCTATCCACATACTATTTTGCTGCCATAAAATCTCTTTCCAGTTACCCGGCGGCCTTGGCGCATCAGGAGAAAGATTGAGGATTATGTCGCTCTTGCCTGCGCCACGTTTCCAACGTCCCCGTAACGGATGATCTCCTCGCCCCATGAAAATGCTGGAGGGTTCAACGGTGTAGTTACCAACTTCTACTTTAATCCCATCCACTATGGCAACGCCGTGTTTCTCTTTGTTTTTCTCTCTAATTGCCTTGCGTTCAGCAGCTAACTTTTTCTTTTCCTCTTTTGTAAGGCTCAGTTTGTAGGCTTTCTCTCTTTCAACCTGCTTTATTACAGGTGAAAAGTTAAAGTCTTCTGGTGGAACCTTCTTTTTTGTACCTAATGCTTTGCGGAAGTCTAGGAAGAAGTTTTCGATGAAAACGGGATCTTCGACGTATGCTGTACCAAGTTTCGTAACCCATGCAACAGCCATTTCTTCTTGTTCTGGCGTCAAGTCTATGCGTTTGCCTTGCACGCTTATGTGGAGTTTTCTCCATTCGGGTCTTTTGGGAATGAGGGCACCGTTGTGAATCAGATGTTTCATTTGAGCCTCCCCTTATCTTGCGTTTTATCTCAATTAAACTTTCACTCAAGAAACACAAACACGTAGATAAGCTTTACAGAGTTTGACGGCTGGTTTTACATAGTTTATGTAAAAAAAATAGAAAGGAAACAGATGAAACTAATTCTTACGAGTCAAATTGAACTGGCTCGCTACAATATATGGTAGACCAGTAGGGCTACCGCAAAAGATATCGCCAGTGATGGTGCCAAATACTTGTAAATCTTGTTTAATGGACACTTGAAGTAATCAGCAGTCAGAGCTAAGCAGAGATGAGTTGGAGCGGCTAAATATCCGAAATAGGCAGAAATGTAAAGCAGACTTGCACTGCTCGGAGTGAAATTCAATGTTCCAGCCATGATTGGATGGCTTATAGCTATGCCTCCATAAGGTGAACCGACGAGGAACCCTAAAACTGCTGGAAGCGTTGCCAATAATGCGACCTCGCTCACGTTCGATGTTGCTATTGTTTGACCAAGAACTTCTGAAACTCCAGAAGCCATTGTGGCGCTTCGCAACAGCATAGCACCGTATGCAGCCAAAGCTATCTTGTAGACTGCGACGTTTGAAATTGTTTTAATAAGAATTTGTCGATTAGGTCTTGTGATTAAAAGCAACAATATTATTCCGACAAACGCCGCTATGGAAACGTTGACTCCAAAAATCACAACAGTCAGAATCATTACTAAAATGGGCGAAAACGATATAAGGAAAATCCTAAGATTTTCTTGAAACTTCGTCTTTTGAACAACAGTGTCAGCAACAGTGACCTTCTTAAGGACCACGAAATATCCTACAACTGTCATGGCGACAACAACGGGAATTTGACTTAAAACTATCGAGGTTATCGATACTTCTGTAAGCGTTGCTGTAAGTATTAGAACTTGGCTCATGGGATACACTGGAAAGATTATGTGCCTAAACCAAACGTTCACATAGGTTTTCTTATCTTCCTTCAATCCAAGCTTCTCAGCTTCTGTCTCAACAAGCGGTGCAGACATCAAGGCTCCTCCAGGTACTGGAAGCAGTCCTATTATGGCTGGAAGTGCGCTGATGATGAGCTTAGGATTTCTGAGGAGGCCGCTAAAGCTTTTGCTGAGAGATTCTAAGGTTTGTGTTTCTTTGTAAAGAAGGCTTAGCACCATTATTCCGAAAGTCACTGCCACAAGTGATATTGTAAGTAGGTTAAAAGTAGTTTCAATTAAGACCTTGAAAACACCTATTAAACCCATTGAAAGGAAGCTCATAATTATTGCGCTGGAAACTAACGTTACGCCTATACTCACACGTTTGTATAACATGGCTGCTAGAAGGATGAATGAAACTACAAGTGCTACTAAAGGGTCAAGCAAGACCAAGCTAACAACGCTCCTAGCTACGACAGAAGAACATCAATTGTCTCAATCCGCATTAAGCGTTTCCATCGGCGAGGACAATTAATTTGAAGAGGCTTACAGGTTAGTGAGCAAAGGTAGCATTTAGCGGAACAGTTATTGTGGATTCGCTGGGATTGGAACCCGATACAGATGGAGATATCTACCTAAGTAGGACCCTAAAAGGTCTGATATCCTACTTCTCGCTTCCACTGTATACAATGTACTTCGCAGTTTGTACTTCGCAGTTTATAAGAGCCTGTGGAAGATAGCTCTATTACAGACAACAACTTGAAATGCAAGATCTGCCGGTTGCCAAACTATGAGAATGTGGATGGTTGATCCCAGAATCATGTGTAGACAGCATTTGCTGGGGGAACACGCAGAAATTCACATGTTTATCGGAACTATCAGTCATGGGAATTCTGTTAAAGGCTATTTAGAGAAGGGTCTACTTGAAGTTCATAGTCTGTTTAACCGTCACAATGAGCTAGCCAAGGAGATGAAACGCAGGAATTACGGACATTACTCTGCAATAAGTAAGAAATGGAAGCAAACCAAGATGATAGGTTCTATAGACAGAGAGAAGAATCTTAAGCAACTTATCAATCGCTGCTCGAGATGTAGAGAAGGATATGAACGCATTTCTACTAAGGGTAAATAACTTGAGAAAGAATTATTCTTGCGATCAAAAATCTTGGTCAAAAAGCTTAGAATTGAATCAAGGAGATTTAAAGCCTATTTCTTGAGTTGCCTTCTCGAGTTTAACTATAACCAAAGGTTTTTCGGGGGTAAATGAAGACCACCCTTCCTCTTTTTTGAAACCGTGAGCAGCGAGGAAGTTTGGTGAAAGTTTTTGTTCCCCTTCTTCAGCCATTCTTCTTATGATTTTAGCTCTCTGATGAGGGTTGGTGACAACCTTTAAGGTCCCTCTTAAGACAACAAAGCTATATTCGCTAAGATCTTGCCTATACTTTTCTATCTCAACACAAACACGCTTATCTCTCTCAAGCAGCTTCATCTTCTTACCATAATCTGTAAAGTGAAAATAGATGGATCCATTCATCAAAACGTACTGAAACGGAGCCATATACGGATACTCATCTCCTTTGAAAGCAATCCGACAAAGCATTTGTTCTCGAATAAGTTGATTTATTTCATGTTTTTCCATCTTTGGCAATTTAACTATCGTCAAGTAACCCACCGCTCTAACTTGTGTTCTATATGAATATTTACTGTTTCGCTAAAAACGCCTGGAGGGAAGAAAACAAACGATTAATGCTAAGGCAGGGCCTATCAGGAGACCTGCCCAAGCGAAAAGCCCCAGAACTCCTAGAACCGCCATGAAGACTCTTGTTCTAGCAGTTATTTGCTTCCGGTGAATCGTAAGTCGAAAAATTGCCAGAGCCAATAGAATCGGTATCAGAACGAAGATTGCGGTCAAGACTACACCCAAGTCTGGATTAGCAGTTGTCAAGGCTAGAATCGTTTGAGTCAATGTCATGAATCCGCTGCCTAGGTATAGGAGACCAGCAAAAACTCCGATCCCTCCAAACAATGTTCGCAATGTGGCAGGACGTTTCAGAACTAAGATTGCAAGGCCGATGACTAGCGTGAGTATCAGTGGAGCAAAGATGAAGAGTAAAGACTGGCCCTCCCATTGATGAATGCCTATAACATCTATTGGTATTCTGATAAATTCATCTAATCCGAACTGTTCTTTGTAGCCGATGGCTAAGCCATAGTGGCCTCCTTGAGAAGGCTCATAAACCGCTAAATGATAGGTTCCACCAGCACTGACTTCTTGGTCTAAACTCGCTAATTCGTAGAAACTGCTTGGAGTAAAAGGTTCATAGGTGGGACTAGAAGAACGCTGCCCCTCCAACAACATTATTCCCACTGCCTCTACAGTCTCCACATATTCAGGCACAGCATCTTGAGAGGTTATCCCAGGACCCATAACAACCAAGTTGGGAACGAAACTGCTCTTCTCCGAAGTTGGAACAAACAACTGAACGAGAAGCCTTTCATTCTGCGGCAAGTCAAACTTGTAATATTGAGCTTCTCCTCCTTCATGAAGTTCTGCATAGAGAGCCCAAGACTTCGTAGGATCGGATATCGCATAAGCTGCTGCAAGGCTTTCATTGTCGGTTGGTTTGTCAGGTGCATGAGCGAAAACGTTACGCACAGAAAACATTAGCAAGATGATCACGAAAAATAAAAGATGGCCATTTCTCGGTTTCATATTTCATGGTTGATTCATATATTATTTAAATCTATGTTGCTGTTTTGCCACAGTCACACACATTTAAAAGCTCTGACCTTCCAAATAGAAATCCGTAATAAAACAATTGGATTCGTGGAGGTGAATTCTTATGGTAAAGTGCGGACTCTGTGGAGCAGAGGTTGGAGAAAAACCAAAAATTACGGCAGAAGGTAAGTGCTCTATTTGTGGTGCAAAGCTAGCAATTAAAAAGTAAGATAGTGACGTTTAGTTTGCCGTATCCTAATCTTCCCCTTTTTAGGTTGCCTTTTTTTTAGATCTTTGGTTTCTAAACTGGATTCCTAAACCTTCCAGCTTAGAACAACTTTCCACACCTCTAGCACAGAACAAGCACCTTCGGTTCTGCATGTTGGAAGGTTGGAAAGTGGAAGGCTGTGTGTGTGGATCAAGTATTAACACCGAAACTAAACTACATGCTTGTAAGGTAGACGTTTAACGCTAGCACGAAGATGTATTGGGCATTTGCCCTTAGAGTCTCGACATTTGCTTAGTTCTTAAATCAGTCAATCGGAATTGAAACAGACCTCTAATGGAAGATGAAATCGCGGGATCATGTGCAGTTGGGTTAAAAATGAATAAAGCCGTTACTTTGGGTGAAGATATTGCTTCAAGAAGAAAGCGCAGAAATTTGTAGGTCTTCTCGAATCTGCACATTAATATTGTGTCCGATAGGTTGTCGAATAGGATTGTTAAGGGTTTTCCTTTCTTTTTCTTTGGAACTTTGGCAAGAGTGTCTAATAGAACTGAAAGATCGTTTACAGGAATGAGAACTTCTTTTTTGCTAATTCGTTTAGAAGAGGATATCTTTGGAGTTAATAGAAAGAGTTCTACTTCCTTGTCAGAGAATGCCGTTTGTAGTGCACTGTTCTTTCTTGTGAAGATAACAATTTGCTCACCGTTACTGATCGCTTTGGAAACTAAACCAAAAAGGGCATTGTGGTAACCTAAGGTTGGGTCAACCTCTAGAAGTGTTTTTCTTCCAACCAATTGCTGCTGATTCACACCAAATTGTTCATGGAATGTAAGTGTAGACTCAGTTAGTTTGTGTGCTTTTCTCTTGCGTCTAAGCTTTATGGCAAAAGGGAGTAGAACTCCAATTGCTAATATGCAGCAGATCCCTATAGTCCATTCAAATGGCCAAGATGGTGTTTGAATGGCAACTTTCACTAAGCCATAGATGTAGGTGTTGTTCGTCGTGTTTGCTTCTCCAGGTATGGCATCGGCTATTGCCTTAATTATATACGTGGCCGGGAAGGCTTTTGTAGTATTCCAACTAAATTCAAGGGTGGTATCAATGCCTGAGACCAGATTTGAGACAAGTTTCTTGCTAATTTGGGTATCGTTGTAATAAGCAGTCACGTTGAAGGTTTCCGTTTTTCCACCTTCATTTCGAACTGTTACGTTAATCCTTACAATCTCACCATTATACGGGTCCTTCGGTGATATGGTCACGAACAAAACAGCAACCTCCCGTGGAGTTAGAGACTCGCACTTAACTAGATCTACTCTTAGTGTGAATTCCGAATCTGTAGCTTTGACCCCCTTGATTTTCATTTTCCAGTAACTAGTAGCATTTCTGAAATGATTTGGGTTGAGAGTTATTGTTTGGTAAGCAGTTTCACTTTCCCCTGGAAGGATGCTTGAGATGTAACTCAGACATCCGTTTCCATTTGATGAATAATCACCAAGCGTATAATTATAGAGTTGTAAGGTAACATTTACTGAGCTAGTTGTCCATGAGCTGACAACCATCCATGTTAATTGAGACCAGTTTTCTTCATTGCTCAGGCCGGTAAATTCAACTTCTGCTGTATGCTCTTTGGACCAAACGTGTAGCAACGCAACATCTATTCTCCAACTGTCTTGCTTCGTATCGTTTGTCTCTACTTCTCCTTTCAAGCGAATTGTAAACGTTGCCGAGTTTAGAAGTGGAGAAATTGAAACATTGTTCCATCCTATTGCGAGATCTGTGAAAAGGGTCTGCCATGAACCGCCATTCCAAACATCAACTTGGACGTTTTCAGTAGGCGGTGAGTCGCATGGCACGTCTGAAGAGAATGAGTAGCTTCCGAGGATTAAACCATCGTTATTGTCAGGCCCTATGTCGTCTAAATCGCTGTTTAGCTTGAAGTAAGACCTGAGGTTGGTTTCCAATCCAGTGAGTTCGGCATTGTAGTTGCTCAGTATTTCTGTTAAGCTTGTATCAGTATTCCAGTATCTCAAATCATCTCCATGCCCATCTATTGGATCTACGCCAGCTTTTGATGCCATAAAATTGTTCTGTGTGACACCTACTGTTGATACTGTAGACGCCCACAGGTTGTTATAGGCATCTTGTGTGGGAGGGCTGTTTTTATCTCCAATGTATAAATGTAGATCGTCCGTGTTTTCGTCCCACACGATGGCTATGAAATACCATTTACCAGCAGTAAAGCTGGTGCTACTTGTAAGGGAACCTGCAGCTCCCCAGTCAAGAACTAAGTTTGAACCGGAAAATCTTGTTTCCATGTTTTCATGTTGACCCCACGGTCTGCCGGCAACTGTGTCCAACTTGATCCAAAACGAGATGGTGCCTGTTGTTGAACCCCAATCAGGTGTTCCATCACCAATTATCATGAATCCACCTAAGGCGTCAAGAGAATATGTATTGTTTCCTTTGTCGATGCGGATAGCTAACTCTTCATTTGTTTCGTCGTAGTCTGCACTTGTCCATTGAACTTCCAAGTCCATTTCGTAGTTGGGTGCTTCGTATTCAACATAAATGGCGTACCAGTAACTAACGAAAGAACCAGAACCGGGACTCGTAGGCATTGAGCTGGTTTCATTAGCATCGAACGGGATAGTCTGGCTCCATCTGCCTCTTGCCGACTGGAAATCACCCGACTCCCCGGAACTGGATGAATAATAAATGTTGCCTCCACTGTGGCACCATCCAACCCATGTGATGGCGTTCTTTTCCCAGTCATAATCTGAAACGTCTATCTCATTCCACCCAGCAAATACAGCAACATTATATGCTTCGGTTCTCTTTATGGCTCCTGTTGGGTCGATTAATGTGCCTCCAGTGTACAACGCGATTGCCATCGTTCCTGTTCCACTATAACGTATGTGAAGCTTTGTGACTGTCATGTTGTCAATGTCGGGAGACGTCCCTCCCAAGTATCGATACTCCAAGTGGACCGACGTGTCCGTAAAGGAATTGGAGGTAATTCCCCAGTCATCTACTGTTGCAGTTGTATTCTGCTCCTTTAATGTATCATAAATTGAATCTGGACCATATTGTTGTGCCGAGAAATTGCTGTGAGTTCCAATATCTGCCGAGCCATCAACATCTGATGTATTATTATCGACAAACTCGGATATGTCTTTTCCAGAGAAGTAACTTCCAAAACTCATATAGGCAACGTCGTCAAATTGAACATCAGTCAAAGTGCCTGAAATATGAGAAGTTGCCCCAAGTAGATTGTATCTTGTTGGATTGTGCATATCTCCGATTTGTGCAATGACCATCTTCGTCGGAAACGTTAGGATACTAAGAATGACTAGCAGTACAAGCGCACATGTAGCCAGGAGCGCTTCAGTTTTTCTGTTCATTCTAATTTCTTCCTTTTTGTCGCTAATCACCTTCATTTGTCTTCATTGCGATACAGTATCGATTATCTGGTATCTGAGATAAGAAGATGGAGCCTGTATTTCGCTTCTCTTTCAATTTTTCTTCTCTCTTTTCACTAATTGGTCAGCTTCGCAAAGATTGGAAATCTTCTCAACTTCTTTCGCAAACTCGAATTCGTCTTGGATTTCAGTGGGTTGAGGTAGCTGAAGATTTGAGTACAAAACTTCCAGAATCTTTTTTTCTATTACCTTTGAACCAAATCCGAATATTTTCTCTAAGCCCTCTGAGAAACTTTCCAGATTTTCAATGTGTGATTTTGATTTGATTGCACCATAATTCTCTAGGAAAAAGAGAACTGATGGTGCAGCCGAACCGCACACTATTGATAAACCTTTGTCTATCGCTTCAAGAATAATTAGGTTCAATTGACATGAGTTTTTCAATACTATTTCCGCGCCATACATTCGCTAAGTTATATAGGGCGTTAGTGAGATTCCTTTGTCTGAAATTATGATATTTCTGTAGTTGTGGTTGTGATTTGTTCCCCTCATCTTGCGTATTATTGCCCTTTTTTTGATTCCAGTTTCGTCTTCTATAGTTTCGAACAAAATCAAACCATCAGCAACGAACTCTTCAAATCCGAGGCCCAAGTTGAGACTCCCTGTAGGAACCTCCACCAGCAGTAGTGTAGTACAGGCGGCTTGACGCATTAATTTCTCGAATGTGTGAAGAACAACTCTAGCATCTATCTTCTTCTCAAAGGCTAAGGCCATCGCAGAAAACGAATCCACAACCAATCGTTTAGCTTTGATTGAGAAGGCTTCTTTGAGCAGTGCATGAAGCGTTGAAGATATTCCAGTTTCTCTTGTTGTCGCAAAGTCCAAGAACTTAAACACACCTCTCCTTTCAAATTCAGCAAAATCCAAGCCAAACTTTTCCATGTTCTTAATGAAAACATCTTTACGCTCCGAAAAGGAGACATAGACGCCGTTTTCACCACATTCTGTTGCGCCATGGTGGAGAAACTGAGCAGAAGCAATAGTTTTGCCTGAGCCAGGCGATCCGGCTAGAATAGTCAAGCTGCCTCTAGGTAATCCTCCTTCGATTAATTCGTCTAACCCCTTAACACCTGTAGGAACCCTATCGTTAAAAATCTCTGCGTGAACAATACTTCTAGGCTCAGCTATTTGTTTCATTTCTTTAAACCTCATCACAGGCTTGCATTGTTATACTCTTAGACAGTGTCTTTTCGCTGCATACAAGGTTTATGAACCGAAAAGCTACATCCGGAATACATATTTTATAACAAGTGTCAAGCCCTCATAACAACGCAAGTATACGTTCAAGAAATCTATGGCTTAATCTGAATAGGATGTTGAGGTTTGAACTCTACCCACAGTGGAGACATCACCCGCAACTTCCCTTTTTTTGGGTAGGCAAGCGCTCTTAAATCACTGCGCGCGCTCTTTGTTACTGACTTGGCTTATTAGCTATCTCCCAAACGTATTAGTACCTTTGGTCAGGAGCAGTCTCTTTTTCTCCTTTTACATTATGCGTGCACAGTGGAATTTGTTTCAGATAATCTTTTGCTTGTTACTTCTACAAAAATGATAGCCTTATCAGTCTGAAATGAAATCGCTTGCTTGATACTCTACAAAACTAAACCATGTCCCTAATCCTTTTCTAATGGCTTTGTCATATATGTGCGCTGCAACTGCTACGTCTAGACATCCCATTCCTATTGGACTGAAAATTATTATCTCGTCGTTAGTTTCTCTACCTTTCTTCTTTCCTGTCACAATCTCACCGATTTCTGCGTAAATATCTTTCTTTGTGATTTTTCCTTTTTCCAGCGCTAATTGAAGATTGCTGTGTTCGATGTTTTGCTGTAAATTGTCCACTATAATTTTATCGGATATTCTTGGAACGTCTTCATGTATCTCTCGGAATCCTAGCGTAACAAATAATTGACCTTGTTCTACAACATCTTTCGTAATGAATGGAGTTTTAGAAGTTGTTGCTGTAACTACTATGTCTGCGCCTGTAATTGCTTCTTGCAATGTTGAAGTCCGATTAAGCTTGTAGGGAACTTTACTTTTCATTTCCTCTACATATTTTTCGCTTGCCCTAAGGTTGATATCAAAGATACGAACTTCTGAAACTGATATTATTCCTTTCATAGCTAGGAGAACAGTTCGACCTTGAACTCCGGCGCCTATTATAGTTGCGGTCTTGGAATGCTTTTTCGTTAAGTATTTCATCCCAATCACCGCCTCGGCGCCTGTCCTGAAATTTGTGATTTTCGTCCCGTCAAGAATCGCTTTGAATACTCCTATTCGTGGGTCCAAAAGAATGATAATGTCAGAGCCTTGATCAGCTCCTGCTTTTCTGAATTTTCGGAATTCACCAGCCCACTTTATCCCAGCGAGATCGGCGGAACCAATATACGCAGGCATTGCATTTACAAAAGCGTTATAATCAGGCCATTTTTGGGTCCTTCCTAAATCTAGCCTCAGTTTCGCAGGATTTTTCACTTTTCCAAGACCATATTCTCTGTAAGTATTCTCTACAATTTTAACTACATTTTCCATGTTCAGAATTAAATCTACCTCTTTTTGAGTTATCAACAGCGTTTCAAGCTTTTTTCCCATTGACATATACTCCTGTCTAATGCAAGTTACCATGTAGTTAGTTTTACTTAAAAAAAGGTATCTTTGCTCCTTCTGTGACATATTTAGAGATCTTTTCTAAGGAAAAGTTCGCAAGTCCAAGTTTTTCTGCTGTTCGCCCAACTGCATTATAATCGGTGTTATTAAGCGAGCAGGCAATACGTATTACAGCGTTGGTTAACTTTGTTGGTACTCCGGTGAGTTTGCCGAAAGATGATAAGGGCACTAGTCCAAATGGGACATCTTCTGTGACATACCTGTGAAACAGATTATTCGGGGCTGACGGACCGTATCCACCGTGAATTGGACTCTTCTGCACAAGAGAGAAAATATCTTTGCCCTTAATTCCATAGAAGAAATCGAAAAGCTCGGCCGTAGAGATTAGATCAAGTTTTAACACCCTACCGACTTTTTTTCGTTCTGCATCCAGCTTTTCTAGAATCCGGCAAACAGATTTGCTCATTCCAAGACGGTAAAAATCGAAGTTTCCATTAGTTGATTCAATCCAGCCACTATTGAGTATTGTGGTTGTTGGGTGTAAGATGAAGTTAAAGTTGGAAAAGCTTGTTTCTAAGACGTTTTTGGCGAGTATGAATTGACTGTAAAGTTCCTTCACTAAGTCGATTAACTCGCTATTTCTAATTGATGGAATGGCTGATATTGGCATTACCTTTTTTATTGCATCGATTCTTACACTGGCAACTTTATCTCGGATACAAGCATAGATTAAGGAAGCAGTCTCAGCTACCAAGACTTTTCCTTGTATTCGCTGTTGAATGAGGCGGCGATACAACTCTAAAGCGCCATGATTTCCCGGATTTAGAATAATGGTTTGTCCTTTTTTCAAGTGTGGCAACATTAGCTCAAAAAAGGCTGACTGTGCAAAAGCAGGCACAACAACAATTATTACTTCCGCTTTTTCTATAGCTTGTGAAATTTCAGTTGTTACTAAATTGATTTCTGCCATGCCTTCAATAGTGCCAGTGACTTCTATTCCACGCTTTTCCTTTATATGTACAATGTTTTTTGCGAATCTTGGATGTTCAAAAAGGGCAATAGTAAATCCTTTCATTGCGAGATGAGCACTAGTAGCTAAACCGCCATTTCCACATCCCAAAACCGCAACATGCGATACCATTTCTATCGAACTCCATTACAGGTTTCAATCAATGGTAAGCTTGTATTTTTCATGTACTATATCAAGCGATTTAGATATTGCTGTGATACATGCCAGGTAAATTAGGGCGGTCAGCAAGTATACTTCCATGGGTCTAAATGTATCAGTAGCTATTATTTTTGCATTAGACATCAGTTCCGGTACTGCAACAAGAAAGGCAACGGAACTGTATTTAGGTAGATAAGCTGCTTCGTTAGACCAGCTGGGTAATGCTAGTCTTAATGCCTGAGGAAGTATCACGTGTCTTATAGCTTGGATACGTGTCAGTCCTATTGAGAGAGCAGCGTCCATTTGTCCTCGACGAATCGACTCAATAGCACCGCGTAGGTACTCAGCTTGATAAGCAGCGCTGTTAAGCCCTAGAGCAAGAGTTACTGCGGTAATTCCTGAAAAAAGAACGCCGAATCTTGGTAGGCCAAAATATATAATGAAAAGCTGGACTGTTAGAGGCGTGTCTCTAAAAAGTTCTATGTAAGCACTTGCAATGAAAGATATTGACCTTTTTCCGTATACTCTTGAAAGTGCAAGTATTATTCCTAGAACTAGTCCAAAGGCTAATGCTGAAAAACTTAATCGGAGAGTGACAAGTAGACCAATAAGCATTTTGTCAATGTATTCCCACATGCTGAATCAGCTCTTTTCCGTTTGCTGATGTCCATACAGCTCGGATATTTTGTTAAGAAATTTTCTTGTTCTTTCCTTCGATGGTTTGGTGAAAAAGTGCTTGGGCGTACCCTTCTCTACAATTTTTCCTTCATCAATGAATATCATCTCCGAGGCAACAGCTCGAGCAAAGCCTAATTCATGCGTTACACAAATCATGGTCGTTTTCTCTTTAGCAAGATTAAGCATCACTTGAAGTACTTCGCCTATTAGTTCCGGGTCTAAAGCAGAAGTTGGTTCATCGAAAAGGATTATTGTTGGTTCTAATGCAATAGCTCTTGCAATTCCAACTCTTTGCTTCTGCCCTCCCGATAATTGACTTGGATAGGAGGCTACCCATTTTTCCATCTTCACTTTTGTGAGAGCCTCTAGAGCTCTCTTTTCAGTTTCTGCTTTTGACATCTTTTTTACAGCTTTCAATCCTAAGCTTACGTTATCGAGAGCTGTAAGGTGATTAAATAGGTTAAAGTGTTGAAAAATTATCCCAATTTTTGAACGGTAGTAGTTTATGTGCTTTTTCACCTTTGTTAAATCTACATCTCGAAGAAAAACATGGCCCTTGTCGGGTGGGTTCAGCATATTTATGCATCGCAACAATGTGCTTTTTCCAGAACCACTTGGGCCAAATATTACCATGGTATTGCCTTCTTTAACTTCAAAGGATATCCCTTTAAGCACCTGCAGGGTTCCATAGGATTTCCATAGGTTTTCGACTCTTAAGATTGCACTCAAGATTTTCGTCCAACCATGACCTCTGTCTTGCGTTTCCCCCAAGTTCCAATGATTTTGGTTAAGGGAAATACTATAATGAAATATATTGCTGCCACTATGAGAAAGGGTGTAAGAGGGTCGTATGTAACAGCTCTTATGTAGTTTGCTCGTCTCATTACTTCAGCAATTCCAAAAATGAAAGCAAAAGAGGTGTCTTTAATCACTATTGCTGCTTCGTTAGACCAGCTGGGTAATGCTAGTCTTAATACTTGAGGAAGTATCACGTGTCTTATAGCTTGGATACGGGTCAGTCCTATTGAGAGAGCAGCGTCCATTTGTCCTCGACCAATCGACTCAATAGCACCGCGGAAGATTTGAGATTGATAAGCAGAGCTGCGAATTCCTAGGGATAAGGATACAGCCAGAAAAGCGGGAATGCGTATTATTTCCTGAGAGAATCCGAAATATAAGATAAATATGATTATTAGAAGTGGGATGCTTCGAAGCGTTCTTTCATACATAGCTACAAATGATTTAGCTTCTTTTCCGCCGTAGACTCTTAGTGTAGCAAGTGGGAACCCAAGTATAAACCCTAAAGCTAGTCCGTAAGCTGTTAACTCAAGAGTTACCGGTAATCCTTCCAGAATATAGAACAAGTTACTAAACAGATTTTCCATAGCCATGAACATCAGCCAGCCAACGAATTATCTCTAACGATTTAAACTTTTTTTTTAAAAAAAAAGGGTGTTGCTAGCCAAACCATTTCACTATCAAATCATCGATTATTTCTTCAGTCAATAGTTTCCATATTGCCTTGTTGACAGCGTCTCTGAACTCTGGTTCATTCTTACGAACCCAAAAAGCTTCTGGAAATGCTTTTTCTGAATACACGTATCTAAGTGGGTATTGCTTACCAAACGCATCTGCAGGTCCTTTCTCAATGTAAACTGCATCGAGCCTACCGGCATCCAAATCTAAGACCATCAAGTCCACCTTAGGATATTCACTCACTTTCGCTGGATCAACGTCTCCTGCATCAACTAAGTCTTGAATTTGATCAGCCTGAACTGTTCCAGATTGAACTCCAATTTGTAGATCTAGCGTTCCCATATCCGCGAGACTGTCTAAGACTTCAACTGAAGAACTTGCGCTGACGACAACTACCCTTTCAGAAGTGAAAACCGATATTGTGTAGTCTAACTGATCCATTCTGTCTGGTTTCAAGGACATACCTGCAGCAATCATATCGATCTGCCCGCCTTTGCATGCTGCGATAAGCGCGTCAAAATCCATATCTTGCCATTGAACCTCAACTCCTAACTCTTCTCCTATGGCGTTCGCAACTTCAACATCAAACCCGCTTATTTCATGTGTTGTTTCGTTGATGAACTCAAATGGGGGATAATCTGCACTCGTTCCAACTATCATGTAGCCTCTGTCTTGGATAGTAGCAAGCAGAGTTCCTCCGGTTGGGGGGAGCAAAAATCGGGTAGTCAAATAGCCTCCTGCAAATCCTACACATAGCATGATTATACCGATGACAGCATAAACAACTTTGGTTTCCATTTTTCATCAAAACTAATTTCAGTCGATCTTCATATAAGCTTTGCCGCGCTCATTACAGATGCCGACGAAGAATTGGAGAAGCCGCCAATTATGATAAAGATAGATTCTACAAAAAGCGGTTGCGGTAGTGTTAGAGCATGGTTCGTTGTAAGAAAATCAAAACAAGCTAAGGAAATCTCTGCGTGCGTGTAGCGGAGATATTCCCTGCAATTCTCCTTCTTTTGGCGGATGCCGTGTATCACGTAATACGTAAGTAAACATTTATATGTTTGACGTCTGATATATGTATTACAAATTACAAAATACACGTTACTGAAAGAAGGTGGGATGAATGGGCGAAGAAAGACGGAAAAAGAAAGAAAAGAAGCTTAAGGAAGGCGAAAAGGTCGTTATGATGGCTTGTTGCCCAGAAGGCGAGGATGCAGAAGAAATCAAAGAAAAGGTTCTAATGAAAATAAGTGAGAAGCTAGAGGGTAGAAGTAACGTAGTCATGACAAGACTGAACGACGAAGACCTGAAACAAATGGATGCTCTCGTCGAGGTTGAAGCTTTTAAAAGCAGATCCGAAGCAGCGGCATTCTTTATTAAAGAGGGAATACAGGCCCGGAAGGACCTGTTTCAGAAAGTGATGCCAACAGTGGAAAAGATCAGAGAGCTGAAGGAGCAGGCGAAAAGATCACTCGGCAAAGGATAGACACAATGTGATTACAGAGAGGAGGTGTTAATTTTGGAAGAAGATAAGATAAGGGAAAATGTGAGGAAAGGATATGCGAAAATAACCAAAGGGGGACTTTGTTGCAATGCCACAGATTCTTGTTGTGCCAGCTCTACTACATACGAAGAATTGGGCAAGAAGATGGGCTACACCGAAGAAGAGTTAAAGTCTATTCCTGAAGGTGCAAATCTTGGTCTTGGATGTGGAAACCCTGTTGCACTAGCATCTCTAAAAGAAGGTGCCACAGTCATTGATCTAGGCTCAGGAGCTGGTGTTGACTGCTTCCTTGCGGCAAAAAAGGTTGGAGAAAAGGGGAAGGTCATCGGTGTTGATATGACGCCTGAAATGATAGATAAGGCAAGAGAATATGCTAGAAGAGACAACTACAAGAATGTTGAGTTTAGACTTGGAGAAATTGAAAATCTGCCTGTTGCGGATAACACTGCTGACGTTATAATCTCAAACTGTGTAATCAACCTTGCGCCAAATAAGAGAAGAGTTTTCAAAGAGGCATTTAGAGCGCTGAAGCCTGAAGGAAGATTAATGGTTTCAGACATTGTCTTGCTAAAAGCACTCCCAGAAGCCATAAAGAAGAGAGCACATGCTTGCAGTTGCATCAAAGGGGCAATTATGAAAGACGAATACATAGAGGCAATAGAGCAAGCAGGCTTTCAAGATGTGAAAATTGTTAAGGAAACACAGTATTCTTTCGAAGATCTTGTCAGTGATCCTGATGCAAAAGTCATCGTTGCTGATCGCAACAAAGATACTCAAGAATTGAAGAAAATTTCTGAACTAGATGATGAAGCAAAAGAACTCGTAAAAGACGCTCTTGTCTCAACCATGAGCATTGACGTTTCAGCTGTAAAACCCTTAAAATGACAGTTGATGTGTCACAATCTTCTCCGATAGTGGAGATATTCCCTGCAACCTCCCATTTTTTCAGGAATTGATGCTCTATGCCTCTACCTAAAACTTTAAGAATGGAATAGGCAAAGGAGTGTTGGGAGAACAAACTTGGTTTACTGCTCTAAATGCGGGTTCAAGAACGAGGACGATGCCGAAGTGTGTGCCAAATGTGGAGCGTCTCTTCAGGTATCTCGCCTTGAAAAAAGACGGGTGCGGAGGGAAAAGCGCGTAGAAGATGAGTGTTTCGGCTTGCCACACGGTGGTGCAATTGTAGGTCTTCTCATTGGCATAATAATAATACTTTGGGGGCTTACCCAACTGCCTGGACTACTGCCTTCAGATTTTGAGTTTTGGCCATGGATAATAGTCGTCTTTGGTGTATTGATTGTTGCAGGCGCTTTGTACGGCTTTACCCGCAGACGGTAATCTATTCCTCTTTTTTCTGGTTTTGCGGAATGCCTACGCTAATTTGCTAAGCCCGCGCACAAGAAAGCTTAAAGTGTTGGATTATATCTCCATCCGTAATTTGCTGTGCATTTTATTACGTCGTGGATGTCAATATCCCTGTCAACATATTCCTCCTCATGATGACATGGAATAGAATAGTCGAACTAGGAGGAGCATAAATGAAATGGCAAGTTAGGTCCTCTAACAGAATGTTAATTTTAGGCATAATTTTTATCATTGCTGGTTTCGGTCTGATGACGTTTTTTTTCAAGTTTATGCCATTTTCTCCTTCCGAGAAACTTACTATGTGGCTTTCTGCATTGTTAATAATGCTAGTCTTTGGGCTTGGCCTCTTTTCTATTATTGTTGTTAAAACAAAAGAGGTAGCAGCTACTTTCATGGTCCTTTTCGTTTGGAGTCTTGTTTTTTTAGTGCCCGTTCCAAAGGGCTGCGAAGATTTTTTATGGGGGGGATCGCTGCT
>JAOUKM010000025.1 GCA_029882535.1 Candidatus Bathyarchaeota archaeon | reverse complement strand
GGATTCGTTGACACTGAACCTGATGGCACTCGAAACTATCCTGTTGGTTGGGATGGCGCAGAAGCCGGAGGCAACATGGACCCGCTTATCTTCTACATAGTACCTGAAGACAAGAGATATGACGCCGGCCAATACCTTGCAGGCCAGTTAGACATCTTGGACATCCCGTACAACAAGATTGAGTGGCCTTCAGACATTCCTTATCCAAATCCTGTTTTGTGGGAGCGAGATTACCACATTTATACAGGCGGCTGGAGCCTAGGAAGATACCCAACGTTCCTTTACTTCGGATACCACAGTGACTACTGGTTCCTAGGTGGGTCAAACTGCGTAACAGGCATGAACTCGTCAAACCTCCCCAACTATCCCCTGCTTGACGAATATGTTCGCGCTGTATACTTCACACCAAGTATTTCTGCAGCCAAAGCTGCTGCCCTAAAGGCAGGAGGATACGGCTGGGCTGATTTGTGTGTCAACATCCCCCTATGGTCTAGCAAAAGATTCGTCGCTTGGCGTAAGACTATGCCGGGAGTCGTCAACATGTTTGGCTACGGATTAGACAACCCGTACCAATTTCTACATGCTTATCAAAGTGGTGGCGGCCCAATTAGAATGGGAACTATAGGTGTACCAAAGAGGCTTAACCCGTTGTACTCTGTGTGGACTTATGACTACGCAGTGCTAGACAGAGTGTTCGATACATTGCTGAACATTAACCCATACGACCTCACGGTAGACCAGCCTTGGGCGGTTGAAGACTGGGAGGTTGGAACGTGGTTCGATCCAAACCCGGGTCCAGATGAGCCGTCTACGAAATCTACTGTCACGTATTATCTGAGGAAAGACTGTGGAATAGTGGAACCGGAAACAGGCAACTTCATACGATACGCAACCGCGCATGACTTGGAATTCTCGGCATGGTACACTTACTGCTTCCCTGACGCTTGGAACTATCCAAGCTACGAAGACCTGCATCACAGCGAAGTAATCGATGACTACACGATTAAGTACTACTTCGACGACGCAAGCTACTGGTTCTATGACGACCCGCAATACCCGACACTTTGCAGGGATGAGCTAATCGATACGCTCTGCACTGTAAGCTCTGCGAGTTTCACGAGTGATGGCACAAACTGTAGCGCCGGAACTCAATTCAAGCTGACAACAGAAAACATAGTACAGGTGACTTCTGACGACGTGCCAGTCGACTACTATATTTACGGTGGCTACGAAGACGGCGAGCATAACTGGATTATGCTGGAAGGCGACGTAGGAGCTGGAACATACATGATCAACTTCTACACGGACGACCTTGACCCTCACGGCTACTACCTCGCAGGTCTACCCTGGGCAGACACGTGGTACAGCTTCGGACCGTTTTACTGCACAGACATAGTGCCAGGCGTAGACGGACATGCTGCTCTGAACAAAAACCCACACTACTGGATGGAAACTCCACCTCTAGGTGAGACTGACTGGCGCTGGTGGTGGGACACTCCTGGCGGACAACCAGGATGGGAGATTTCTGGACGCGACAGCGGCTACTTCCAAATCAACATCTACGACGTGATAAAAGCCACAGGAAGCTACTGCCACAGCGGCGATGGCGCATACGATCCACAATACTTCCCAGGCGCAGACCTAGACAAAACCGACCTTGCACACATAGGCATCTACGACATAGTAAGCATCACAGACAAATACGGACTAAAATGGGCAATACCACCCCCATAAAATACATAGCCAAAACCAACAAGACCAACACTCCCTCTTTTTTTCCAAAAATCTTACATATACTTTGTAGCCTCGTTTTTCACACTCGAAATGTACTTGTACTAAAAAAAATTGGTACAAGTACAAATAAGCAACCTAGCCATGATTCGTCACCATCCTCTGAGCAACATTGCTACGCCGTTTGTCCATCAGAAAAGATTCAACAAGCTGCTCAACTTCCAATTTCAACGCACATATTTGTAGTCTCTGGAAATCGCTGCTTAGCCAGAAAACATGATTATTATAATGCTTTGTAAAGTGCCTAACAGAAAAAACTCCGCGCTAATTCAGCATATGCTCGAAACATCTTTTTAACACGAACCACGTGTGCTCGCATAAAAGCTCAAAGTAGTTTAGACACTATTTTACATATCTTCTCGAGAAATGCCTTGTCTTCATTAGTAAATGGTGAAAGTGTATGAGAATCTATGTCGAGTTCACCGATAATCTCCCCGTTCTTAAAAATCGGCACGACAATTTCAGATTTTACTTTGGGATTACATGAGAGATAGTTCGTCTCTTTTGAAACATCCTGTACAATAAACGTCTTTTTAAGCTCTGCTGCCTGACCGCATATGCCCCTGCCAAATGGTACTCTCAGATGTTCTGTGGGTTCTCCTTCAAAGGGGCCAAGTATAAGTTCATCTTGCCCTACTCTGTCTACAAAATAGAAACCGACCCAATCATAATTGGGAATGTTATCCCTAAGCAATTTACAGACAGCCTCAAGTTTTGCATCCTTATCTAGTTTGCTATTCACAATCGCCCTTACTTTTTCAGTAAGGAAATCCAATAATTTCTTCTTCATGTACATGCCTTCTGCAGGTTTTTCTTAGTTACTTTTAAAGTAGCTTTTAAAAGCGATTAACTGCGTTCCATTTTTAAACATACATAAGCGTCTATTCTAATCTCTTTTTGCCTCTACGAACACGCTTCCAAACACATTCGACACATTACCTTCATCTAAATTTCAAGAGAGTCGCCCTTTCTCTGTTTCTCTTTACATTGGTCAAGTATCTCCACTGCTCGACGTATATGAGGAATCGTAATTGACCCACCAACAATCAAAGCAACGTTTACAGCTTCAAAAAACTCCGCATCAGAAACACCCTCCTGAACACAACGGACAACATGATAAGTAATGCAATCATTGCAACGCAACACAATTGAAGCAACCAAACCCATCAGCTCTTTGGTTCTAACATCCAATGCTCCTTTCTGGTAAACACGACTGTCCAACGCGAAAAACCGCTTAACCGCAAGACCACCCCTAGTGAGAATCTGCGCATTCATACGTTCGCGATATCGCTTAAAATCCTCAAGAATATCCAAAACACTCCCTCACCTATCTCCACTATAAAAAGTGTGCACGCATTTTTGTGTTTGGGTATTTAGAAAGGTTTTCAGAGCGTACACTATGCTCTATTTGCCAGATTGCAAGCTCAAGTGCAATTCTTTATAGGATTGACCAGAAAATTATTCAATATGGCAACTAAGACAATCAGTCTCTCTAACGCGCTACTAATGTTAACATTGATTACCTTTTGGGGGAGCTCATTCGTAGTTGCCAAAATAGTGCTAAGAGAAGAATTAACTCCAGTTGCATTAGCTACATTTCGATTTCTTATTGCTGGTGGACTATCCCTCGCTGTTCTTCTCTTCAAGAAAAGCCAAAAACGAGACTACAATCTTTTCATTGAAAAGAAAGATGCCCCAACACTATTATTCCTCGCTCTTTCAGGCGTCACTCTATTCTTCGCTGCTCAATACACAGGTATTAAAATGGCAGGAGCGGCTATCGCCGCAATCTTCGTCTGTCTCCTCTCGCCGATTCTCATCACCGTCTTTTCCACCAGAATATTTAAAGAGAATCTAGACAGAAAACAGATTTTTGGAATCGGAATTGCTGCCACAGGCACCTTAATTGTCATTACTAGCGGTGTAAGCTTCCAAAGCAACAAAGAATTCTTTTTTGGAAGTCTAATTTTACTTTCTACCCCAATCCTCTGGACTGCTTACAGTCTATTTGGGAAGAAGACAATTGAGAAGTACAATCCTTTTCTCGTTGTAACCTACGTAAACGCTTTAGGAGGATTATTCCTAATCCCTTTTTCTCTGGCTGAAAACTCACTACAACAAATATTCACGATGAGTCTCAACAGCTGGCTTGCAGTTCTCTTCTTATCTATTACCTGTTCTTTGTTAGGATACAACATCTGGTTTTACGTGCTGAAACAAGTAGGAGCAGCGGTGACCAGTTCATTCTTATTTGCAGAGCCGCTGATAACCATGTTGTTTGCGGTGACGCTAGTCGGAGAAGAGATAACCTTTTCCATTTCCACAGGAGGACTTCTGATCTTCACAGGGGTCTACCTTGTAACCAAAAAGCAAAGAACACACAAGCGCTTCACAACAAATTAAACATTCGAGAATATCACCACTTAGCGAGGAGTATCAAGGATGACATTCAAAGTAGTTTTTCTTGCTCACACACCTGATGCAAAGCCAGAAAAGCACAAGAAAGACCTTCCAAACCGAAAAGACGTGATCATCGAAGCTTTAATCAGCAGATATGCGGATACGATGTTAGTAATTTTGAATTTAACGAACGCTGAAAAAACGACAAATCAAAGAGCTCATAAACATCTAAAAGCAAACCAGTCAATGTAAATAAACTATTCACCGCTTAACTGCTCTCTCGGAATGTGTAGTTGCATTTGGTGCATCTAAAAAACTGTGTTGAAGATTCTTCCAACTTTTTGACTTGAACCATCCATACGTAGGCAAGATTATTTCCACACCTAGGGCACTCTATCCTAATCGTAGGTAAGGTGCGTAACTTTTGTTCCTCCTTACCTATTACAGCTATGCCAACATTAGAAGAATGCTCTGAAATCCTAGGGACATGCGTCATCAGGCGAGTTGTCCGTTTCTCGTAGCCACACTTTGGACATGAAAGCAGAAGAACAACCTTCTTTCCTTCCGTTTTCTTTAGTGGAATCAATTTCTTTCCACAATTGGTGCAAAAGTCCAATCTACATGCTCTCCTTTTTTTAGATGCTCTTAGCTAATTCGTTTGTTTTACTTTTTTTTCTTGCATTATGGTTATCTTCGCTCCCATCACTATCTCACCCTTGATTTTGTGTCAAAAAGAAAAAGAGAAAATGGGAAATAGAAAGCCTAATTTGTCATTCTGCTTTGCTTTTTCCTTTCTTTCCTTTTTTCTTTCCTTTCTTTTTTGGCATTGCTCACCAATCCTCTTCCTCTTCTTCTTCCTCTTCTTCTTCTTCTTTGAAGAGCATAGTTAGACCTCCAAAACTTCCTTAAAGGCTAATGTTGGGTATATCTACTTTTCGTCTCAAAAAAACCGCAGAAAAGTGCTTTTTCTTTAGAAATAACCTTAGAATGAGCTTCTTATCTGTCTTATAAGCAAAAAAGATGATAGGATCTTCACTAAATGCAGCGAGAAGCTAGAAAACGCTTCTACACCTCTTTAAATATTAACTTCACCCAAGTGAATGTTGGAGAAACGAAATATCCCATGTTATGTCTGAGTTCGGGAGATATCTCCACAAACAATATTAAAAAGCAATAATTTTTTGTCGGTGCGCGCGTTTCTATTTTTAAACGTAGTCAAAATATAAGGTTTTAGATTTTTGCCCACGCACATAAGATTTATTTAGTCACGGTCTCTGAACATTTCTTGATTTGGAATCGAGAAAAATTGGTGAGTAAAATGGAAGAAGATGAAAGAATTCGTACAGGTGTCTCTCTTAAGGTAATAGCGTTGATTTCAGTCTTGGCATTCTTTTTCTTATTCATGATAGTCTTCGGATTGGTTATGGTAGTTCAAGTTGGCGTTGGACATGCAGTAATACTTGTAGATCCTATTGCTAGATCAACAAGTGAACCAATACTTGGTCCGACTTATGCAATAAAAGCACCGTGGGTCACTGCTGTTGACATTTACTATGCTACCGAGACGTTTGAGGACGTAATACCATCTTTTTCTTCTGATCAGCTTGAGATGGAGATTGAAGTTTTGGTTAGATGGTCGCTTGACACTGAGAAAATTAGGGATCTTTACAACAATTATCCAAATCTGAACTACAAAGAAAAGGCTATTGAGTCAATTATGGAAGAAACCATGCGGCTAATAACCAAAAACTACACTGCATTGGAAACTATAGAGTTCAGAGATGCTGTAAGAGATCAGGTAGAAACAGCTGTTCTTCAAGAGTTGAATACAGAACCATCGCTGGCAGGTGCTTTAGTGCGTTTTGAACTAGACCTGAAGAACATTGGCTATCCAGATAAGTACACTTCAGCTATTGAAGATAAACTAGTGGCGGAACAGCAGAAGATTCAAGCAGCTTTTGAGAGGGAAAGAATATTGATACTGGCTAACGCAACGGCTCAAGAAGTTATCATCAAGGCAATAGGTGAAGCGGAGGCCAAAGTCATAGAAGCTAACGCAACAAAAGAAGCTATTGAACTTGTCTTGGCGTCGGTTGGTCAAAGTGGAAATCAGACAAGAATTGCAGAGCTCTATCTCTGGGTTCAAGCCTTACAGAGAATTGCACCAGACGTGGAAATACTAATAGTAGGTGCAGATGGAATACCCGTGTTGATACCAACGAATTCGACAACACCCTAAGGCTCTCAGCAGAAACACTAATCCCTTTTTTTCTTCAGTCATACGCATGTGGTTTCAATTTTTCATGCCGGAAAAAATAGGGAGTTGCGAGAGATATCTCCACTTTTTGTTTACTTGCAGTATTGGTGTCCGACACTTCAGAAAGGAGATTTTCTCGCGCATCCCTAACTGTGCAAGTCCGCGCGTGGATTCCGAGGGTTCTTTCATAAACCATAAAAACTAAGCAGAAGGCATGACTCCTGAAGTGTGGTGAGCAAGAGAAGGCGCGTGGGTTCTTCAAAGAAAGAGGGAATATGCGAAAGCATCTCTTAGTTGGCGTCTTGGTCCAAGCTGGACAATGCCCCTTCCAGACGACAACACCATATTTAAATCGGAGCACGAACAAACAGCAATTCTTCAACATTTAAGAGGTTAAAAGTTGGCCAAGGAAAAAGGACCAATCTGGATAGCTAGAGTGCTGTCAAGATGCAGCGGATGTAGAAAATGCGAGATCGCGTGTTCACTTTCCCACGAAAAGCGCATATGGCCCGAAGCCTCAAGAATAAGAGTCTTTATGCTTGTTCCAGGCGTAGAATTTCCTCACTTCTGTGCCCAATGTGAAGACTACCCATGCGTGCAAGCGTGTCCAGTCAAAGCACTATCTGTTAGCCAGAGAACAGGCGCAGTCTTAGTCAAGTCCAAAAAATGCACTGCATGCGGAAAATGCGTAGACGCTTGCCCAGGCAGAATACCTCACATTCACCCTACAAAAAAACACGTTTTGATTTGCGATTTATGCAGAGGCAACCCTCAATGTGTTAGAGTCTGCCGACAGGGAGGATGGAACGTACTAAAAAAAGTCCACAGAACAAACCGAGCATACAAACTCTATGCACGAAAACCAGAAGAAACGACGCGCGATTTGGCTGTCAAGATGTATGGCGAAAAAGCGGAGGAATTGGTTTGATATTAGGTTACTCGGGGAAGTTTCTAGAAGTCAGTCTTTCAACAGAGAGTATCCAAGAAATAACAATTGACGATGACGTTCTGAGAGACTATGTAGGCGGCAGAGGTTTAGCAGCAAAGATTCTCTGGGATAAGCTAGGTGCCAAATGGGAAACAATTGACCCCTTGGGACCAGAAAACATACTTCTGTTCTTGACTGGACCCTTGACGGGATTCTTCCCAGGCGGCAGAACATGTGTTTCTGGCAAGTCTCCACAGAGCAATGGCATTGTAGGCTCAACTGTGGGAGGAGAATTTGGGGTCGAGCTTAGATGCTCTGGTTATGACGGGATAATATTATATGGTAAAGCAAAAAGGCCATGCTATTTATTTGTGAAGGATTCTGACGTTGAACTGAGAGACGCGAGTCACGTATGGGGTAAAGACGCAAAGCAAACCGTCAAGATTCTAACTAAAGAATGTAGAGAGCTCTTGAAGAGGCGCTTTCCTCAATATGGCGAGTTTAAGGAACCTGCAATATTGTATATTGGCCCAGCAGGAGAAAACAAGGTTCTTACGGCGGTTGTTGCGGCGAAATGGACGCATGCTGCTGGTTATGGTGGCTATGGCGCAGTTATGGGCTCTAAGGGTCTAAAGGCAATAGCTGTCAAGGGAACTGGGCCATTACCACAAGTTGCTGACATTGGGAAAGTGAAAAGGCTGATTCAAAAAGTATGTGATAACGCTTACGAGGATGAACTGTGGAGACGTTGGGGAACAGGGGCAGCTGGATACGAAGTTGGAGCGAAGACCAGCTCTGAACCTGTCCGGAATTGGCAGGATGAATGGCATGATGAAAGAAGCTTTGGAGTTGACAAGTTTGAGGATAGAGTTTGGATAAAACAGTTCTGGGGCGACTTCGGATGTCCAACCTGCTGTCTAAAGATAGCGATGGTGAAAACCGGACAGTTTAAGGGAGCAATAACAGACAATCCTGATTACGAACTGCAAGCCTATTTGGGTACAAACTTGGGGCTTTTCACTCCAGAAGAAAACGTGTTTCTCTCGGCTCTCATCGACGATTTAGGTTTATGCGGTATACAGACAGGAAACGTGCTAGGTTTCGCTGCTGAACTTTTCCAAAGGGGAATATTTACAAAGGAAGACCTCGATGGCATAGAGCTTAATTGGGGAGATGCGAATGCATTTGCAGCCCTAGTCAGGAAGATTGCATTTAGAGAAGGTATAGGAGACATGTTGGCGCAGGGAACTTATCGTGCAGCTCTGAAGATTTCAGAGGCAAAGAAAGTGGACGTTCTACAGTATGTTGTACAGTCTAAAGGGATAAGTATCGGTGCTCATGGAATCCGCAGTGGCAAAGATTACCCCCATATTATCTCCTACGCATGCTCAGTTCAAGGAGGCGATCACACGTCAACTGCTGCACTCCCATTGAACGGACCTGGAAGCGAATTGTGGGGGATTTTCAACGATTCAGCCGTGTACTGTTTCTTCAACAGTTTCGGTCTGAAACGCAAGGTCAGGTTCGACTTTTACAAAGCAGTTACAGGCTTAGAGTTGACGCCTGAAGAATGGTGTAGTTCCAAAGCGTTAAGGATACTGCAGCTTCAAAGAGCGATGCTCCTGCTAGGCGGACCCGACTTAAAGTGGAACCCTAAAATCCACGATGATAACCCACCTAGATTTTACGAGCCATTACCCTCCGGACCATATAAGGGAAAGACTACTCAAAAAGCAATGGTGCAAAAGTACAAGAGAAGATATTACAAGGAAGCAGGCTGGGACAAAAATGGAATCCCAGAGTCAGAAAATCTCAGAAAACTCGGATTGGAAGACGTTGATAAGGCTTTGAAAAGAATACGACAATGAAACGTTGTACATATTGCAAGAAAATGGAGAGTTGCGGGGTGATTTCAGGAGATCTCTCCTTTTGTCCGGGATTCAAATCCCAGCGACCCCACCAAGATAACAGCTGCTTTGAAACAAAGGTTTAAGATATTGGCAGACAAGTTACATTCCCAAATGTGAGGAATTTGTTCATGGACGTAAAATCAATACAGACGGAAAAAGATGTAATTGGAATCCTGAAAGACAAAACACAGTTTGAAAGAGACGTTTATGTTGCCACCTTCAAAATCCCCAAAGGAAAAGTCAGCACTTATAAGCGGATAGCCGAGAAAATTGGCAAGCCAAAAGCCTACCGAGCAGTGGCGAACGCTCTTCACAAGAACCCTCTGTCACCGGTTGTCCCATGCCATCGTGTTGTAGGCTCCGACGGTTCGTTCGGTGGGGACAAGAAAGGGGCCGAATGGAGAAGAAGTATGGTCAAGAAAGAGGGAATCCCAATTAAGAAAGGCAAAGTGAAAATCAGCAACGAAATCCTGTACTAACACACTACGCCGACCTTTCAAAGTATACCACTCGATGAGGCATATAGAAAATGGGATTTTGCGGGAGATATATCCATGCTCGCTAGTTCGAATCTCTCCCCGCCCACCTAGAATGCTGAAACAGTGAAAACATTTCTTTTGAAATGCACTTTCTTTAATACTTCAATACCCGTTGCTAGCCACAGAGAGAGTAAGACACATCCCGACACCACAAAAGGCATTAATGTAGAGCCAGAAGGAAGCTTTAGAGCCAAAGCGATAACCCAAATTGTAACACAAACAGTTAATCCAAAAAACACAAGTTTAACTTTCATTTCAATTTTTTCATTCATTCCATCAAACCTCCCTACATAATGCATTATGAGGGATGCATATAAACATAATGAGTTATGCTGAAAGCTCTCCCTTGAATTGTCTTCATCCTCCGGAATAGTATCTTCGTAAGGTTTGAACTTTCTTTACTCCGAACATATCGGCCACTCCAAAAGGATTCTTGAGAAGATTAAGGTAGTATGTGAAACCGCAAGCTCTTAGAAAGTGTAGAAAGATATCCGGATGTAGAGAACTTATGATTTGGATTCCTCTGGTTCTTCTATCTGGTCTTTTGTGTCGATCTGGAGATCTATGTGCACCATGCCCAAAAGTGCAGATTTAAGAGCCTTTCCAAATTTCTTTAGACGGCGCTTCATGGTCTTTTTTGATATCACAGTCTTCCGTTCACGTCTCAAATAGATAAGTAGGCAGATTGTTTCGCCGAACACCATGATCAAAAGGACTAGGTTCCAATAAAGCCGTGGGGATGGTGACTTGAAAACCACATTCACAACGCAGGCGGAGGCTCCGATGAAACAGTAGAGCGATATCCAAAAAATCTTTTCCCATCGTTGTATCTCTCTCACCTCCTTTCTTTATTTCTTCCATTTTTTAACCATCTTTGACAACAAGAACACTTCTTAAGATTCTCTTTCCGACTTTACAAAAATGTGTAGAAAAAGCATACCCATTCCCTCTAAAAAATACACTCTTCTTCTTGAAACATCTCCTATAGAAACTGAGCCAAAACTAAGTTATAATACTTTATATTTCCGAGTAGAGGCGTATTCGGAATTTTAATCCTTATTTAAGCGGTTTCTTCACTTTACCTCATGGCTCTATTACCTCATCTGCATTGGCTTGTGATATGTATATGTCCATTAGAAGACATATGCTAACCTTTTTGTAGCCTTGGCCGGGTCTTGAGGCCATTTTTTCTATGGGAAAATCTTTTTTGTAGAGAAAAAATCTCGGATAGAAATAAATAAAATCTAATTCTCTTTCTCTCTCTTGCGGAGTTCCTCATAGGGCCTTATGATCTCTTCGATTTGGTTTTCTTAGCATCTCGGCAGGCATCCTTTATTAGCTTGTTTGCCTCTTCATTTCCAAGTTTCTCTACAAGTATCCATAATTCCCCCTCACGCACATTTTCTCTTTCTAAAACTTGTTCTAAATACTGATTATCTTTTCATAATCTTTGTTACTGTCATAGTTGTACTTAGAGTTTGGATGACATAGAGATGAGTGTTTCACAAGAAGTCCAGAATATAAGGACAGGATTAGAAGAAGAATCACGTTCTTTGAACGAAGAACTAAAGAACCTGGAAGACAAGGTGAAGATGCTTCGGGATAAGGTTGCAATTGAAGAGTTAAGAAAGAGTAACGCTGCAACGCGGGACGTCATATCTCAACTAAAAACCGAAATAAATGAACTGGAACGAAGACTGAATGAAACTATAGAAACACCAGCACCAAGTCAACAATCCCAGGAAATCATTGCGGAAAACGCTGCTACATTGAACCCTGAAGTTCCCCCAGCTCAGCAACAATCTGACGACAAGAAACAAGAAGAAAGAAAAAGAAGATTCTTCTAAAAGGTCTATACGGAAAAGATAGACGAACCCCAGCTCCTTCCATGACAAGGCTTTCGTTCTTTGAAGCTAAACCAGATGCTCCCCTAAAATGATTTAATCTGCGGAAAAATGGGGAACGCCGGAGATGTCTTCAATTATCATAGTTTTACGTTAATCAGTTAGAATAATACAGAGGTAACGCCTCAAATCGGTATGCGTGCCAAAATGACAGAGAAGGGGTGGGCTAAGACGCGTGAGTTTTTTGTGATTCAACTTCTTCTGGATTTTCTATTATTTGTTCTGAGATTAGATTGGCTGTTTCATGTTGATTGCGCTGTGTGTGCTTGTAGACTTTCAAAGGAACTGACAGATTGCCTCTTAAGTAAGCTTCACGACAACTACCACATGCAAAAAGAGCAACTCCAAACAGAGTGAGGCCGATGTTTATCATCAGATATCTAGATGGTAACATGGCGATAGAAGCAAGTCCCCAGATGATCAGGATCAACCCTACGCCACTTACGAAGCCGTAGATATACGCACCCATCCTATGGCTTTTCGTATCTGCTGACAAATATACCACTAGTTCTTGAAGGGGCATATTGTAATTTAATTGTTGTGAAGTTCTAATAACGATGTCAAGTAAAGATAAAAACGGGGAAGATGCGGGAGATATATTTACTGTGGGAGATTTCGAACCTCTTCCAGATTAATGCCAAAAAGAATTGTATTCTAAACAAACATCTCTGGATATTGTGGCTTCAGAAACTTCCGAATATCAACACAGAGATGGCACCTATCTATATATCCATCTTTTTGGGATTGGAATCCGTGAGCCTCCTGAAGTTCGAGTAGCCCTTTAGGTCCACTTTCAACTATTGTCCTAATCACAGGATTATTTTTCCAGTGATAACTGCTGAGTATCTTGAAGAGAGATTCTTTCTTAGCGTTCCCTATGGATAAACTCCAGCATATTGATGCCCAGCCTTTAGGATCAAGGGTTATGCAATCAGGGTTTATCAGTGCACTTTCTGCTTCGGGACATTTTCCTTCTAAAGGTTGCTTAGGAAAGAAATCAGTCAGGGTCTTTCTTGCTCTTCCTTGAGGCCACACTTTGTTAACATGCACCTCCAAGTTCAAAGTTTCAAGAACACTCATTATCCTATTTGTCTGTCTATCAAACTGATTAGAAGCCGTCTCACTTTTAAGAATAGCAACATTCCATCTAACCTTCTCTATACCAACATCGACAGAAGCTAACGCAGCGTTACGTGGATAGTCTAAAGGAATGTAAGGCCAGTGAAACGCATCAACACTAATCAACATCTCATTTACGCCCGCTTCCTTCAACTGAGAAGCCAATTCTTTCGCTTGATTCTTGTCCCGACCCCAAAAACCATTTGTAATTAGCTCAATCTCTGGGATCCGCAATTCTTTAGCTTTTTGAAAAAGTTTAATAGTCCTTTCAGGATAGAGCATCGCTTCGCCTCCGAAAATCATGAAGGACTCCAGATCCGCCACCGATGTTGCTTCGTTAAGATAGTTTATGCCATCTTCAACCTTCATCACACCTTCCCTCTCAGGAGAGTGCTCTCCTTGACAATGAATGCATCGAGAGTTGCATTTCTCTGTCAGCAAAAACTCAAGCCTTTTAATCTTCATCTCCGAGCACTGCTCACATAAAACTACACTGCAAGTTATTTCAATTTGTCGTTTCCAATAATCTTAGTACGCGCTCTGTTAACTGAAATGCTGATTCATACTTCTAGTGACCTAACAATCTACCTGAGTGAAGTCCTCTTACCGCGGTTAACTTTAATATCTTCAAATATACGCTGGATTGACTGTTTACTGGTGAAGCAGCATGAGATCTTTATCAAAAAGAAAGAAGGATAGGTTTCCTCAATACCGCGGTCTGGAATGGCACAAAAAGGTAAGCAATCCCGATCATCCGAATTTTTGGAAATATGGTGTAGCCAACCTTTTGTTTCTGGCCTATATGGAAGATAAAAAGCTAGTGCTTGATCTTGGTTGTGGAGTAGGTGATGCCTCCTTTTTCTTAGCGGAACACCGGGAGATGGAGTGGATTGTTGGTGTGGACTTGGTGGATGACATGATTAGAGTGGCAAAGACGAGTGCAGTTAACAAGGGATTAAACCGAAAGATCTCTTTTCTGGTTTGCGACGGACGACACTTACCTTTCAAAACATCATGTTTTGAGGTTTTAATATCAAGAGGAGATGTTTTCTGTTTCCTGATTCCATTGAAGAGGAGCGTTCAAGAGTTAAAGAGGGTCTTGAAGCCTCGAGGGATTACAGTTTTGGAGATGGACAATCGGGTGGACTGGAAACCAGGGACCATAATCTCAACCAGTTTTCAAAAGACCCTTGACGGAAGAATCGCTTACCGTGTAGAGGTGTTTACAACTAAACGAAATCATAGAGCTACTTCCTACATCTTAGACCCGAATGGGAAAATCGTCAGGAACATTATGAGAGATCCAGAGTTTAATGAGAAGGGCTACAAATCATTAAAGTATCCTCTTCAACAGATTGAAGAAGAAACTCTTGAAATAAGGCAAGGGGTTCCAACACATTGGCCTACAGCGAAAGAACTGTTTGCCCTGTTTAAAAAAAGTGGCTTTTCCGAAGTACAGGTGACGGGCGATGGTTTGCTAATGAAGTTACTTATTGATGGTGACGAAGCGATTATAGAAACTATGAAAAGAAGCCCACAACTATTCTTTGAGATTGAGAAAAGACTTGTTCCATACATAAATCCTGATAAAGCTCCGACAATTGTCTTACGAGCCACTGCGCCTTGAGACAATGATGTATTTCCAAAAAAACCGAGAATTTAAGCCAAGATATAGACCTAATCCTGAGCTTTAAGAAAAAAAGGAGATGTGCGGGCGACGTCTCCACTGGTCGCCAGTTCAAGCGCGCGCAGATAATCCGAAAAGAATTCGGAAGCTGATATCCATAGATTTCTCTCGTCGGAACAGGAAATCCAAAAAAAAGTGGAGAAGTTGTAGATGGACTAACAACTTGAAATAGGCTTGTTTTTCCATCAGTCTGTATAAGGCGCAAGTCCCGCTGCTTCGTTGAACCAGTTTGCAACAGTTAGCCACATGCTTTTCATTGATTTGTCCCAGAAAGCCATGTTCGCCCAGCTAAGAGTGAAACCTGAATCTATGTATGTGATTATGTATGACTCAAAGGATTCCATTTCTGCCATAGTATGATGTAAACGTCCTTTACCTTCAACATAGGCTCTCACTTCATGCTTCCAGAATCCAGGTGAATATCCAGGTTCAGGCGGTGGAGGCTCACAAGCAAAAACTGGTGAAACTATCAGAACCATCAACGCGAACACAGTTACTCCTAAGGCAACTTTTCTCAATCTCATTTTAATCCAAAAAAATAAGGATGGACCAGGTGATAAAAAGACATATGGTAAATAATTATAGAAAAAAACTAAAGTGCAAGACCAAAGAAGCCGAGAAATGCAGGAGACAACGTCACTTTAGTGTCATTCCAAGCTAGACGATGCCGCCTACGAAAACGAGAATCTGCTTCCCATCTACGTCCTCGGAACATTTTTATGCTGTCCATTTCAATGACGTATTTGAAGCCTACGTCCACGAGTTTGCACGCTTCAGCCCGTTAAGCTGGTCAAAGATGAGAGAGCAAGATGTTATTGTCCAGATTCTTGGGATGCACTGTCCAGCGTGTGCACAGCGGATAGAAGCTAGCTTATCAAAAGCCGATGGAATTATAGAGGTCAGAGTGAGTTATGCAGCAAAAGAGGCTTTTGTGAAGTTTGACGCTTCCAAGGTTAGTGTTGAAAAAATTAAGGCGATCATTAAGCGGAGTGGATATGAAGCAGTTGAGCAAGTTGAGGGAATTGTTGAAAAACGTAAGAAAGAGTTGCGAAGGCAGATCCTGCTTTTTTTTGTTGGGCTTATTTTTACAATCCCAATTGTTTTAATCACCTATTTTTTGAAAATTCCAACAAAGAATTTTCTATTATTAACGTTAGCGACTCCAGTTCAGTTTATTGTAGGTTGGCATTTCTACAAAGGCGCGTATAATTCACTTAAAAGCGCGTTTGCTGACATGAATGTGCTTGTTGCACTAAGTGCATCAGCTGCTTACTTTTATTCTTTGTACTCAACTTTCTTCTTAGTAGACAGTATGGTTTTTTATGAGGCTTCAGCCGTTGTCATAACCACAATAACGCTTGGCATGCTTTTAGAGGAGATGGCCGTCGAGAAAACTGGTGACGCAATCAAGAAGCTTATGGCGCTCCAGCCCAAGACAGCAATTGTAGAGCGTGGTGGTGGTAAAGAAAGGGAAATTCCAATTGAGGAGGTTGAGGTTGGGGATGTCTTAATTGTTCGACCTGGAAACAGGATACCGGTTGACGGGTTTGTGGTTGACGGGCATTCGTTTATAGATGAGTCAATGATAACTGGCGAATCAGTTCCAGTTGAGAAAAATGTTGGAAACACGGTTTTCACTGGAACAATAAACAAAACCGGCACACTGAAGTTCAGAGCAGAGAAAATTGGGAAAGAAACAATGCTAGCACAAATTGTTAGATTAGCCCGTGAAGTGCAAGCAAGTAAGGCGCCAATCCAGAGAATAGCGGATCGCGTCGTCAACTTCTTTGTTCCCATAGTTGCCGTAATTGCATTCGGAGCGTTTGTAACTTGGTATTTTGTCTTTAAAGATGAGATGTTGGCAGTGACTACGTTGGTTTCTGTCTTGGCGATAGCATGCCCATGTGCTTTGGGCATCGCAACCCCTGCCGCAATCATGATTGGTGTTGGCAAGGGAGCAGAAAATGGAATTCTGATAAAGAACAGTGCGGTGTTGGAGGTTGTAAGAGATATTGATACTGTCGTCTTTGACAAGACGGGTACCTTAACTAAGGGCAATTTAGAAGTTACAGATATTGTTGGAAAAGATAGAACTCGTGTTTTAGAAGTTGCCGCTATTGCTGAGAAGAGGTCTGAGCATCCCATAGGCGAAGCAATAGTGAAGAAAGCTGAAAGCGAAGGAATTACTGTTTCAGAGCCAAGTTCTTTTGAAGCCTTGCCAGGATTTGGGGTAACTGCAAAGTCTAGGCGCAGACAAGTTTTGCTTGGAAATCGTGTCTTGATGAAGAACAATAAGGTCTCAATCAAGCAATTTGCAGATGACATTGAGAAGCTGGAGAGCGAAGGTAAAACAGTTTTAATAGTGGCTGTTGACGGTAAAGCTGCTGGTTTGTTAGCTGTTTCCGATACACTTAAAGAGTATTCTAAGGATGCGGTTGAGATGCTTAAAAGAGCTGGCTTAGAAGTTGTTATGCTTACGGGCGATACGAGAAGAACAGCAGAAGCAATTGCGAATCAGTTAGGCGTTAATGAGGTTTTGGCTGAAGTTATTCCTGCTGGAAAGGTTGAAGAGATAAGGAAGCTGCAAAGTCAAGGACGCTTTGTCGCTATGGTTGGTGATGGAATAAACGATGCGCCTGCAATAACGCAGGCTAATGTGGGAATAGCCATTGGAAGCGGAACTGACGTTGCAATAGAGGCTGGAGACATAGTTCTAATTAAGGACGATCCGCGCGACGTGGCTGTCAGCATTAATCTAAGCAACAAAACATTGCAGAAGATAAAGCAGAACCTGTTTTGGGCGTTCTTTTACAATTTACTAATGATTCCTCTAGCTGCAGGAGTTCTTCATCCATCGTTTGGCATTTTGATTATACCAGAATTTGCAGCTGCCGCAATGATACTAAGTGACATTACAGTTGTTGGAAATTCAATGCTGCTTAAGAGATGGAAGCCCTAAAATTGGTTTCTGCCGCTTGAAAAGCGAATCGAATTACTCTAACGAAAAAAAATTCAGAAAAAGAACTCAGTTGGCAAATCGAAGCAGGGTTTTAGTATATTTGCGAACTGGGAATGCTAAATTCTTTAGGAAGCGGAAATGAAAAATATACCAAAATGCTTAATTTGGTTTCTTCTGTTCATAGGTAAATTCTCACGGAGGCTGGAGAAAATTTGCCAAGAATAATAGTTTGCCTCAAACAAGCTATAGACGTTAACCAACTGAAGGCAGATCCTTCCACAAGACGACTAGTCACAGCTGGCGTGTCGCGGAAAATTAGTGATTTTGACAAAAACGCGTTGGAAGAAGCTGTTCGTCTCAAAGAAAAACTTGGCGGCGAGATTGTAACGGTTACAGCAAGCGGGGAAGACGCCAAAACATCGATTCGTGAGGCTTTGGCGATAGGCGCTGACAAAGGATACTTCATTAACGATGAGGCTTTGCTGGATTCTGACACGTTAGCAACCTCATTTGTGTTAGCTGAGGCGGTGAGGAAAATTGGTCAGTTTGATCTTATTCTCTGCGGCGAAGCATCTATTGACGGTTTTTCGGCACAAGTTGGTCCACGTATTGCTGAGCTGCTGAACATCCCTGTCATCACGTATGCTCGGAAAATCAGTCTAGAAGGCAACGTTGTGACTGTGGAGAGAACCCTTGAAGATCGCTACGAGACAGTGAAAACTAAGACGCCTGCAATAGTAACAGTAACCAAGGAGATTAACGAACCGCGAATTCCTTCGCTTATGGCGATAATGAAAGCTTCTAAGAAAGAAATAGTGACTTGGAAGCTAGCAGACATCAATGTCCCATTGAAAAAAGTTGGAGAAACGGGTTCCGGTGTCAGGATTATGGATGTTTTGGCGCCTAAGGTGGAACGAAAAAGGATTGTGATTGAAGGAGAGAATCCAGCTGAGATTGCAGAGAAACTGGTGAAAGCGCTTATTCAGGAGGGTATGGTAGGGAGGTAAGCGCGATGAGTGAACATATAGGTGTTTGGGTTTTTTCTGAGAATTATAATTTGATGCTGGAACTGTTAGCTGGCGGAAGCATGCTCGCAACTAACCGCAAGACAGAACTTGCAGTCGTGTTACTTGGAAGCGGGGTAGAGAGCAAAGCAGATGAGCTTATCAAACATGGCGCTGACAAAGTTTTCGTAGTTGACAGCTCCCGCCTGAAAGACTTCCAAATAGAAACTTATTTGAGCGCTCTAACAAACCTCGTTACAGGCAACAAACCCGAAATTCTTCTCATAGGATCTACAAAGAACGGAAAGGAACTAGCTTCCCGACTAGCCGCAAGACTTGAAACAGGATGCACCCCAGATTGTAGTCAACTTGCCATTAACGAAGAAGGACAGCTGGTGACTAAAAGAATCGTATACAGCGGTAACGCCGTCGTCACAGCTACCTATCGTAAAAAACCGCAAATAGCCACAGTGCCGCCTAGGACGTTCGAAAAGCTTGAGCCGAAAGAAAGGAGCGGCGAGATAGTGAAAGCTGAGGTTGAAGTTGAAGAGTCGAAAATAGAAGTTGTGGGAGTCAACAGGATGGAAGTGGCTGACGTAAAAATCGAAGATGCACGAATAGTTGTCTGCGGCGGAAGAGGAATTGAAAAGAAAGAAGACTTTAAGCCGCTTGAAGAACTTGCTAAACTTCTCGGCGGCCAAGTTGGCAACACGAGGCCATTAGCTGAAGACCGAAAATGGTTCACGGGGTGGGTTGGCTTGTCTGGAAAGAAGATCAAGCCGACGCTTTACGTAGGCTGCGGCATCAGCGGCATGATCCAGCATGTGGCAGGGATGCGTGATTCGCAAGTGGTTGTGGCTGTAAATAGGGATCCTGAAGCGGCTATCTTTGAAGTTGCTGATTATGTGATTGTTGGGGACTTGTACGAGATAGTGCCAGCAATCGTGAAAGAATTGAAGAAGACACTAGGTTAGCTTATGCGTTATAAGAGTGAATTTAAGCGTTAGAACTTCCAAGCGCACAACACTTATCTTTTAAAACTTTCTCGTTTGAACAGGGTAAATTGAGATGACTCTCTTACAGACATCGAGAGAGATTTTTCAAAAAGCAGCATTGACAGCAAAAAATGCCTCAAAAGTTGACTGTAAACCGTTAAGGTCCAACATCTATGCTGAAGGTCGTAAAAGCTTGGTCTCTCTTATACGAACTGAAGACAGGGAAGAAGGAGTAAAAAAGGCATTACGTCTGATTGGCGAAATGACGCCATTGATAAGAAACCTCGATGAAAATTACGTCTTAGTCAAGCCCAATTGCAATAGTCACGATCCTTTCCCTGCGAGCACACACCCACATACTCTAAGAGTGATCCTGACGCTGCTGATAAAGGCTGGACTAAAGCAGGAACAAATCATAGTAGGCGACATGTCTGGCCCAGCATGGCTTCCAACAGAAGCAACTATGAAGAAGAATGGTATACTGAATGCCGCCAAAGAGTTCGGTGTAAAAGTATCTTTCTTCGAGAAAGAAGAATGGGTGTGGGTCAAACCAGAAAAAGCTCTCTCATGGCCCATAGGATTTCGAATTGCGAAGACAGCCTATGATGCTTCACGGATTATATCACTCCCATGCCTAAAAACACATCAGTTTGGCGGAGTATTCACCTTGAGCCTCAAGAATAGCGTGGGGATGATTAACCCAGCAGACAGAAGCATTCTTCACAAGAAGCCTGGCTTTCGTATAGCGGAGATAAACCTTGCATATACCTCGGATCTTATGGTTCTAGACGGACTGTCGTGCTTTGTCTCCGGTGGTCCAGCTCACGGAAAGAAGGTGGTCTCAGGCGTAGTAATCGCTGGAAGCGACAGAGTAGCGGTTGATACGGTAGGGGTGGCAATTCTTAAATTCTTCAAGGCAGAAGGCATCAAAGGCATTAGAGTAAAAAGTCATGATCAACTTAAAAAGGCTGCAGAACTCGGCATAGGACATCTGAACGCAGACATGATATCTCTGAAAGCATTAAACATGACAGATGACGAAAGATTCGATGATATGGTTAAATTCATTAAACGTCAGCTGTGAGTGTCCCACGCGTACACTTTTTTAGGACATATCTTAAGCTCGGAATCTTTAGCTACTTCGAAGATGTGAATGTTGGAAAGTGGAAGCACGCGGCGTGATGTGCAACAGCGTTACTTGTACGCTATGTATTCTTTCCCTAGCAACTCTCTTGCTATGACTACTCGTTGGATGTTTGTTGCTCCTTCGGCGCCGACACAGTAGGACATTATGCCTCTTAACCCCATTTCTATGGGGCACTCTTTTGTGTAGCCGTATGCACCGAACCATAGCATGACGTGTTTGCAAACATCAAAAGCGAAGTGTGGAGCCTTTAGTTTGCAGGCTGAAATCATCTGCGCAACCTCAAGAGGCGTGAATCGTTTTTCTTTGTATCGCTTGTCCATCATCCAAGCAGTCCTGTAAACAAGTGACCGCAAGGCTTCTAGCTCTGCCCAGTCATCTGCCAACTCGAATTGAATCCCTTCAAACTTGCCAATAGGTCGCCCAAAGGCCCTCCGTTCCTTAATGTACTCCATTCCCAAATCTAAAGCGCGTCTTGCAGCGCCCAAACATACAGCACCTATTAGAACGCGGGCAGCGTCGAATCCTTCCATGGTTAAGTAAAAGCCCTTATCTACCTCGCCAATAAGGTGACGCTCTGGCAACTGCACGTTTTTCATCACGAAGCCGCCTGTTGAAATAGCCATCCTTCCCATGTCTTCAAAGCGTTTGTTAATTTCAACTCCAGGCACATCCATGGGTAAGTAGAATCCAGTCATGCCGCGGTGGGCTGCTCCTGGCGGTGCAGGCGATGTTCTCGCGTTGACGAAAAAGCCTCCACCCCACTTCTTAGCTTCTTCGGTGCCGCTTATGTACGTTTTTTCGCCGTTAAGAATCCACTTTTCTCCTTCTTTCTTAGCTGTGGATTTGAAACCTGCAACGTCTGATCCGCCGCTTGCTTCTGTGGAGGCTATGCCGATGAAAGCGTCGCCTTTGATAGCTTTTCGTATGACGTCTTCTCTGACTTGTTCCGTGCAGTATTTGTCGACAACATATCCCCAAGACGATTCTACAAGCCAAAGCACGGGAACGGCGATGCTGAGGTCTGCATAGCCTAACTCTTCGGCTGCAATGCAAGCCATAACCCAGTCGGCACCAGTTCCGCCATGGTCTTCGGGGGCAGTCATAATCAGCAAGCCAAGGTTAGCCATATCCTTTACTAGCGATTGTGGAATCTCGCCTTTAGTGTCCATTTCGCGAACTTTCTCTAAGGGAAGATTTTTTTTGCACCATTCCCGCAGTGCGTTGCGGAAAAGTTTTTGCTCTTCTGTAAAGCTAAAATCTACCATTTAGATTACCTCTTAAAGAGAAAATAGTCTCTGTGCTAGCGCATATAAGGATTACCAGAGTGTGCGGTTGATTACGGGTCATTTAAACTTAGCTTTTCTGAGTCGAAACTTTGGTTTAGATGTAGCCCAAGTTTTTCCTGCTCAATTCCAAGTGCAAGTCCCAAAAGCTGTGTATAGTAAAACACTGAAAGCGAAAGCTTACCACCCACCGTAGCCGTAGCCTCCTTCTGCCTAGCATCGTACATTATGTGACAGTAGGGACAAGTGTCCACAAATCCATCCACACCATAAGCCTGAACCGCCTTCAGCTTAGAACCCGCAAGACTCAAAGCTGCATCCTCATGTGAATACAGCAAAGCCGCCCCACAACAGTCCAACTTCTCCGAATAATCCAAAGTCTCAGCCTCTAGCGCTTCAACCAAAGCATCAAGCTTTCTCGGCTTCTCAGCGTGGTCAACTCGTCCAATTTCACTCGGTCTAATTATCTGACAGCCAGGATGCACCGCAAACTTCAAACCCTTAAACGGTTTCTTCACCTTAGCCTTAACCGTATCAACCTTAACCACGTCGTGGAGCAAGTCAACAACGTGCCAAATTCTAACCCCAGAAGAATATTTGAAACCCTCTTCTCCAAGCAGATCCTCCACTTTCTTGCACATCTCTTCGTCATTATCGATCCGGTATTTCGCTTCGCTCAGCATGAAGTGGCATTCGTTACACGGCACCAGCAAATCATCCAAGCCCGTTTGACTTGAAAGAGCCAAGTTTCTTGCAGAAAGATACATAGCAGCGGAAGTGTTGATGCTTCTCACAGGCCCGCCGCAACAAGACGCGCCTTTCAAGTCGACAAGCTCGATGTCGAAATGTGGAAAAACCTGCCTAACTGACATCTCATAAGCGTACTGCGCCGTCGGAATTTTGCATCCCCAATAGACTGCAACCTTCACTTGTTTATCCTCCGAGAACTTTCATGAAAACGACTTTAAACTTGTCGTTTGGGTATATCATTTCGGGCAGCCCAAGTTTTTCTCTGTTAAACGGCTGCATTTCTCGAGAAGTAACCGTTTGCGCTTGCTGTGTTAAACCTGTTTCTAGGATTTGGGCCACCGCTTTCATATATGCCTCCGGCACCTTTGCTTCTCTTTCCACTGTCAAGTTTCTCAAAGCCATAATAGTATCGTACGGCGACGCTTTCTGTGGACATCTTTCACGGCATTTTAAACATGAAGCGCATGCCCAGATAATGTCAGATGAAACTAGTTCTTCAACGAAGC
>JAOUKM010000024.1 GCA_029882535.1 Candidatus Bathyarchaeota archaeon | reverse complement strand
AGAGTCATTCTAGATGTCTAAACCTAGATAGTCCTTGTACTTCTGGTTCCAGATTTCTGGGAGATCCTTAACCATGATTCTGTTGGGAACTAGGTCTTGTTCAATCTCGAAACGTATGATTATGTGTAGACAGTAAGTCACTTCGTCTGCTTCAACTCGAATCTTTGAAGGTCTGACATGGTTGATGGCTCGGACAAAGTCATCCAAGCTTAAGTCGGAAAAAGCATTTCCTATAAGCTCATTCAGTTTGGGATAGAAATATGCCCAGAATTCACGCGATCTACCGATTATGTTCTCCACGAAACGAGATTGTGATTCATGGAACCCTAGAGACGCAGAACTGCCTACGGGTTGAAACATCCACTCTTGCTTGAGATTTTGTTCATAGATCGCGTGACCACCTTCGTGCAGCACAGAAAACAGTGAAGAAGCCATATTGGTCTCATAATAATGTGTTGTTATGCGTACATCGTCGTAGTAACCAGTAGAAAAGGGGTGCTCCACCTCGTCGATTCTGCCGCCTGCTTCTTTGGACGTGATGTCGTATCCGATGAATGCGGCGAGTTCTTTGGAAATCTTTCGTTGATCTGTAATGGAGACTTTTCTTTTGAGAACTTCTGGGTTGGGTTGGTTAGGTGCGTTCTGGCATTTCTGTAGTATTTCCACTAACCCATCTCTCAACCCCGAGAAGATTGTTGATATGGAATCAGCTGCCATCTTTGGCTCATAGATGTCAATTAAGGCGTCATAGGGGGTTTTTGTGCCTTTGACTTCCATGAGGATTTCTGCTGCCTGCCTTTTCAGTTCAAGGGTCTTTTCAAGTTCAGGCTTGAAGAGAGAGAAGTCTTTAGCAGCTTTCGCTTTCTTCCACACATCTACTCCTATGGCTTCCTGTTTTGCTATATCAGCAACAAGCTTCTCAGGGAGCTTCGTTTGTTCATCGTAATGTTTTCTGATAAGATACATATTCCTCTTCTGCAACTCATCCATACTTTCAAAGTCAGGATGGTTCTCAATGTTTGAAAGTAGGGTTCCTATCTCAGGTTTCGTGCTCAACCGATGCATCATCTGCCTGAGAACACCTAGCTGTTGACTGCGAAGATTCACTCCTTTCGGAGGCATCATAGTCTCCATGTCCCAATAGATGATGCTTGCAGCTGAACCAAGGGTGATAATCTCTTTAGTAAGACCCATCAGCTTTCCATAATCAGATTCAAGAGCCTCTATGGTTTTTGACATGTTAATCAATTCGATAGCTTCCTTCATGAATAAATAGCTTACGTCCAATGCGGGCGCGCGCTCCTCGGCTTAAACTTTTCGGAGCCGTTCCCACTTTCTCTTGAAAGGAATCCCCCCGAAAACTTTAATGCCTCGTCGCCGACGACCACCAACCGCTGGCTGTCCTCTGACCAGCGAAGGACAGCCTCACCTCAAATGCAAGCGAACGACACAACTCCACAGGGCTCTGAGCCAAAGGCAACCACCTGCGAAGGCGAAGACGCAGCACCTCTAGAAGGAACAGCCTACCTAAATGCAAGAGTGGTCAAAAGAATGAACCCAACTATAGGAAACCCTCAGAGCGACAGACACCAAATCGTCAGTGTGTCAAAAGATGGTGAAACAATGACAAAGGTAGAAGGAATTACTAAGGCTAGAAGTCGGGTTACGACCAGCACACCAGCCCTTCTGAACTGCATACTACCTCTAACAATAAAGTTTTCAATGTTCTTAGGAAATGCAAAAACTATTTTTTCCCTTTGTTATGTCTTCTAGGAAGCCCAATATTCTTTTTTTGTTTCCTTTTCATCTTCTTAACCCTTTGCAATTGTCTATGTTGCTCCCTACCTGCAGCTTTCTCTTTCTTACTTCTCTTAGCCATATTTTGACCTCCACTTTTGCAGCATACCTTTGAATTCTCATTAAAAAACATTACTAAAAAATCCCAACATACGTCTTATGCTTCAGTTTTTATGACTTATCGAAGAAACTTCAATCTTAACAAGTGAAGATCGCTTAAACTGGTGATTCTTTTATCTACGCAGTTTTGCTCCACACCAATGGCATTCTTCATAATCAGATATTGGGTTTCCACACTTCTGGCATACCCATTTCTTCTCCTCTTCTTCGAGCCATTCCTTAACTTCACCTACCTTAATTCTCTTTAAATTTTCGATCAGGTTCTCACCATGTCTCAGTTCTGAGTCATAGATTTCTCTGAATTTATCACAGTCTGTAAAGGTTCCACATTCATAACAGAATTTCAATCCCTTCGCTTCAAGGCATCTGACTATCTTGCAGTTTTTGCCCCACTGTTGACCTTCAACATCCCACCCTTCAGTTAAGACTGTTTGACAACCTTCACATCTAATATCTTCCGGTCTACAATTTGCTCTTTCAGCAATGAGTTTCCTTAACTTCCCAGACTCTTTGTATGCTCTATAAATCATGCAAGAGCCACAATAGAGCCCACATCTCCCAACCAAAGCATAACTTACCATTCAAGAATCCTCATACTAGCCTAAAATATTCGATTTGGTGTTTTATGACTTGCGGAAGGAACTATAAATCACGGAAACATTGTCTAAACATGCAATTCTATTAGTGGGCAGTAGAAGACACATTCTCCCATGCTTTTCACATAGTCTTCTTTGTATCCTCTCTTTCTGCATATGGCTACGGCAGCAGGATGATCTGCATAATACACAACTAAGTCATAGCCTCTGTCCTTAACATATTGTTCAAAGAAATCGAAAAATCTCTTACCATAGCCTTTTCCTCTGTATTCTTTCATAAGCCAGATTTCGTGAAGCTCAACAAAATCCTTCTTACCACCAAGAAGCTTTTCTAACACTTCTCTATCTTCTTTATTCCTAGGATCCCCTTCTCTATGTTCCTCAGTATTAGTCTCATGCCAGACTCCATGACCTACAATTTTTCCATTCTCTCTCCAAACAATAAGCTGAGATGGATCCCTAATGACTGTATTCAGCAAGTGCTTAAGGTCTCCATCATACCCATTTCTTCTCCAATACCCCTTGAACTCCTCCAAATCACAACCCACTACAAATCTCATGGTTTATCTCACTATCACTGTAATTTCGGTAATATCTTAGGTTCCTTCCATTCCTCCCTGAGAATGCTGTAGAGGTACTGGTCTATGTACTCTCCTTTAGCGTATCCTGATTTCCTCATTAATCCTTCCCTTGAAAAGCCAGCTTTCTCTAATGCCTTTTGAGAAGCTATGTTTTCAGTTGCTGCTGGTGCTTGAATTCTAACAGAATCCTTCTTGAGGAATAGATAATCCACTATCATCTGGATAGCTTCTGTTCCATAGCTTTTTCCTCTTTCACTTGGAACTAAGGCATAACCTATTTCCAAACTTGTTCTACCACCCATGAAGCAACCAATGTGTCCAATCTTTGTCCCATCCTTCTTCTCAATGATGAAGAAGATTGTGTCTTCAAGCATGACTTTTTCCATTTTTGCTTTGGAAATCGTCATTATATCTTGGAAATTACCCATGTATTGTGGATTACACCACCATTCCACAACTAAGGAAACATCATCTTTCCCAGCCTTTCTCAGATTCACATTATTGCCTTCAAGCAAATATCAACACCATCAAGTAGGTCTTATCTTTGAGTTTTATGACTTGTGGAAGAAACTCTTAAGAAACTTAGCAAGTCTTTATGTCAGAGTAGTAGCAATGGGAATTGTTTGAAAGTAAGAGTTAGGAGTTGTTCAAATGAAAGTGTTGGTTGCTTATTATAGTGAAACTGGCAATACTGAGAAGGTTGCTAGAGCTATTTCTGAAGAGGCTTCAAAAGATCATGAAGCCTATCTGGAAAAGATTGAGGATGTCACAGCTGATGCTTTAAACAATTATGATCTAGTTTTTTTGGGTTCTGCTTGTCATTCTACGGACTTGGCTGCTCCGGTAAAAAGAATCTTGAATGCTATTCCACATTCACCTAAGTTTAAGCTTGCAGGATTCTTTACTCATGCAACCTCCTCAGGAGGTTTCAATAGATGGGCATCTAAGTGCATATTATCTTTTCAAGAAACAAGCAAAGAAAAGAGAATTGACTTCAAGGGTTATTACAATTGCCAAGGTGCACCCTCTCCTCCAATACAAGAATTCATAAAGAGAGAGATAATCACATCTGCTGCTGAGTGGGAAGGATATTTTGAGGAAGTGATGAACCATCCAACAACTGAAGACTTGCATAAAGCAAGAGAATTTGCCAGAGATATATTATCACAGCTTGATTAGATCTTCAGCTTCATGATTTGTGGAAGCCTATGGGGCTAGAGAAGTTTAATATATTCTTCTTTAATTCTTCTTTTCTATTATGAGATTGCCTATTCAAGTTCAAGGGATCTTGTTTAGAAAGATTAACGAGGAAATACAGTATCTGCTTTTTAAGAGAATTCCAGATGTAGGAGGATTCTGGCAACCTGTGACTGGAGGGTTGGAGGAAGGGGAAACCAGAGTGGAAGCTTTAGAAAGAGAAGTGAGAGAAGAAACTGGGATTAAGAACATTGTAAGAATTATGAAAGATATTCACTATCACGAGTTTTGGGATTTCTTCAAACGAGAAGGTTGCCAACATCTGTTTAAAGAATATGTATTCGGTGTAGAGGTTTCTTCAAACGAGAAGATTGTAATCAGTAGAGAACATTCTGAATATAGATGGTGTGGTTTCAAGGAAGCTCTCAAGTTGTTGAAATGGAAGGGAAACAAAGAAGCATTAAAAAAACTAGATGAAATTCTTAATGAACAGAACTGAGCAGATCTCATTCTTCTAATCTTATGACCTCTGAAATAGGCATTGACCTAAGTCCAAATATCCAAGGTAAATTGTAATCAACTTTTTGCACATCTAGCCTAGCCTTTCCTGTTGAGAAAAGCTGTCTGAGCAAACGACAATAAGAATCTGATCTTTCAAGAAACTGGTTTAGGTTTGAATCTTGCTTTTTCACTGAAGAAGTCAATTATTCTACATCTGGTTAGGAACTTTGCAGAATGTTTTGCTTGAGATGGAATGAAGTATTCATCACCCTTTCCATAGACCTTGGTTTTACCCTCGATGGTTAGTTCCATCTCTCCCTCCACAACAATCCCCCACTGAGCATTATGGCTGTGCTCTGAAACTTCTGCTGATGACTTAATTTCTAGGAATACTATTTGGTGATTATCACCTTGAGCTATCCACCCTTTGACACCATCAAATTTTATGTCAGCCTCTGGCATGCTAGTTATGATATTAGGAAAATCATGTCTCAATATATCAACTCCATGTTCAAACTCTACTCAGCTAAAGAAAGCAAACTGAGTTTTATGACTTGTGGAAAAACTGCAGAGTTTAACATGTAATTTATGTTTCTTTCCGCATTTCTAGATGGAATATCTCACCTTTACTCCATTCATTCAAGACTCTGAACTTTGTCTGTTGTACCAGTTGCTTGAAGTACTCGATATCCTGAACCTGCCATTTAACTCCATATCCAGTTTCTACTACTTCGTTAGGCAATTGGATTTTCAAAGGAGCAATGAACTGGTTGCATTCTTCTTCTGCCATTGGGATTCTGACATCCCATACAAGGAATCTTCCATTATCTCTTAGAACTCTATGGGTTTCTCTAAAGACCGTTGAATGTTTGCTCTTTGGGATATACATTAGAGAGAAGAAAGCTGTACAAACATCAAAGGATTTTGGAAGGAATCTCAAGTCTGTTGCATCCATCACAACCTTCAAAGCTTCATTATGAGTTTCTGCTAGTTCCCTTTCGCTTGTATCTATAGCAATCACTTGCCTACCATTCAACTCACCAATTATCCCTTCTCCTCCACCTCCAATGTCTAAGATGAAGCCCTCAGTCTCCAAGGGACTAAGCTCAATATATTGAGTGTTAACCAGAAATAGTCCAATCTTCCTTAACAGACTCAAGACTTTGCTTGCCAGCATTTCATCATGAATCTTCTCTGCTATCCTCAAGGCTTGAAATAAACCCTTTTCTGCTTCCTTCCGATTTCCTGCCTCAATGTTCAACTCTACTTGCAGTAGTAGTTGGGTGACCTTCTCTTTCTCACTCACCAGAGACCCCTTCTTGTACCTAGGTCAAATAAAATGTCGTGCTTCAGTTTTTATGACTTATGGAAGAAACTTCAGTTAACTAAAAACTAGGCATTTCCAACTTCCTTAGACGCTAGTACATAAACTGTTTCTGTAGCTCAATAACTTCCGCACTATCGCGAGCTTGCGCGTAGGTTTCCAACAGCTCTTCATTGAGACTGATGAACGTATGCCCCCACTTAAAAACCGAAAGCAGCTTCTCCGCTTTCTCCCTAAAGCTTGCAATGAAAAGTGCTGCGGCTAATGCTTCAACGGTGCTAAGCTTAGTTGGTTTCCCATAATTAACAGGATTTGCAGCAATCAAGTACGGCAGGCACCGTGACGCCCCACGAAGGCTAAGAAACTTCGCAACGTCATCAGCATGCTTCCAGCTCAAATCCAAAGCCACAAGCCCCTTCCTTTCAATTCGTTGACGGTCACTTGGAGAAAACGCCCTCTTGGAAAACGGATTCAGAATCGCCGCTCCTCTAGGTAACTCTCGTGTCTGATGGACGACCAAAACAAGATTATGGCGTTTCAGCTTGAGCGCCGAACATTTCCGCGGATCACACTGCTTAGCATGATAAACAACTATTCTAACGCCTTTACGGTGCACTGCTTCGCACCTTCAAATGCGACATCGGGTCGTCTATAACCTTTGGAATCCAATCAAGCAAATCCGTAGCCACCATGTGATAACCTTTTTCACCCATGACAAAGTCGCCCGTGGCACCATTAATGAAAGCACCAGCCACCGCAGCCTCAAATGGGTCAACCTGCTGAGCCAAAAACGCACCGATGACTCCAGAAAGCACGTCACCAGTTCCACCCACAGTCATACTAGGATTACCTGTAAAGTTCAACTTCACCCCTTTCCCATCCGAAATAATGTCAATGTTCCCCTTCAACAAGACCACCGCACCAAGTTTCGCAGCAGTTTTCTTCACCTTCTCAGCTTTTTCTTCCAGTATGGAAGGCAGTTCTTTACCCGTTAAAATGGAGTATTCCCCTGAGTGAGGCGTTAAAACCAGCGGAACCTGCAGCGGACGCTTGAACTCTGCGAAAGCTTTCAGTCCATCAGCGTCTAAAAGCAACGGCGTTCTCGCCTCCTCTGCAGCGGCCACAATTTCCCCAACAACCTTCTTAGTTTCTGCGTGAAGCCCAAGGCCTGGCCCTATAACCACTGCTGTCACCCTTCCCAGATACTGTTTGATTTTAGAAATGTTGTCTGGGTTAAGGTGTGTGCCTTTAAGTTTGATTGTAATCAAGTTCGGCGTCGTGGAAGAGATGGCGTAGGCGGTCTTTTCAGGAGCAGCAATATAAGCCAAGTCTACGCCGGTGCGAAGGGCTGCAAGAGCAACAAGAACTGGGGCGCCAGAATAGGTTTCGCTTCCACCCACAACTAGTAGCTTGCCAAAATCTCCTTTGTGCGATTCAACAGGGCGACGTTTAACTACAAGACCGACATCACCCGGCCCTGCAAACTTTTCAAAAGTTTTGGGCAGTCCAATATCTTTTACCACCAGTTCACCCACGTACTCACTTGCTTTGAGCAGTCCTGGCTTCGCTTTGTGGAATGTAACCGTTAAATTGGCTTTAACCGCCTCACCCAACACCTCGCCTGAGTCCGAATCTAGACCGGTCGGAGCGTCAGCAGCCAAACGAAAAGCTTTCATTTCATTTATTGACTTAATCAGCTGCAAAACTGGTTGCCGTGGGACTCCTTTTAATCCGATGCCTAGCAAAGCGTCAACAACAACGTCTGCTTTAACGTCGGGGACTTGGGACGAGTCGGTGACTTCATGCACCCTTATAGAGCCCCTCAAAGACTGTAAGGCAAAAAGGTTCTTCACCGTCGCCTCATGCCTAGTATCTGCAATTTTACCTGCCACTACAACTTCTACCGGATACCCTAAAGAGAGGAGATGACGTGTTGCAACAAAGCCGTCACCTCCGTTTCCACCTAAGCCGCAGAAAACTGCAACATGTGTCTTTTTAGATTGAAATCGAGTGGAGATTTCAGATGCAATATTGCGACCAGCGTTTTCCATGAGCTGTAAACGTGATACACCGAAATATTCGGCGTTTACTTCAAGAGCACGCATTTCTCGACTAGTTATAACCTCAACTTCCATGTTTTCCACATTTGACTACTATGCGAAGTGCCTCTTTTAAATAGATAATTAATGGAATTCAGGCTTTTTTGAAGGCACGTGTGTCATGTTGCTGTTTATTTTAATACACCAGTTGTGTAGTGACCCAAAACTGCTAAGATCACGCCTAAACATGTGAATATTGTTACGTAGAGCAGCTTGTATGACTGGGTCAATATTGTGGATAGAATAACTTTGTCAAACCAAAAAGTAACTAATGCCAGTGCAAAGCATATTGCTGCAATTCCATAAAGAAAGCTGACTTTTCTTTTGCTCCTGTCTCTAAAGAATGAGGTTACTTTATCTGCGTTATTTGTTTCGTCACTTGTTACACTGTAGCTTTCCTTTTGCTCGGCTGCAGCGATTTCTTCTTCGATAGCGGCTTTTGTTTCTTGAGGTTCTTCTTCTTTCTCGCTTTTTCTTCTTGATTGGATGTCGAGGTAAAGCATGGAAAGGTAGGGGGCAGATAAATAGAGTCCTGCAACTAGGGGATTGTGGAACCAGATGGACAAAACTTGCATTTGGGTAGTTGGCTCTGTTCCGATCATAAGTGTCAACATGTCTTCAACCGATACAGCGACAAACGCTACAGTTAAACAAAGAAAAAACTGAAGGAGAACGCTTCTTCCTTTCCCAAGGATAATTGAGGGTATCACTGACGATAGGACAAAAATCCATGCGAAGGCGTGTATAAAAGCAATTGTGTCGATACGGGAGACAAGAAATTCGGCTGTTTGAGGCCAGAAACTGTTTAGAAAGTGGATAATAGAGTAGACTGCGTTTTGGGTGAATAACTGGTAGCTGATGATTAGGCTCCATGAAACTGAAATGTATAGGGGAGCTGCTAGCGCTGTCTTTCCCAATTTGTATACCTCACAGCATTAATGGATAGGGGGGTGGAACAAAACCATTATGAAACGTGAATCAATAGCTCAAATAGGCTAAGTTCCGCATCAGAATACGTATGTGTTTAAGTTTTAGAGGAAAAATGCCATTCAGTAGTCATCTCTAAACTGTACCTCTCGAAAATGTTCTTTCTTGAGTTTTTCTTCTATTTAAAAACGTAATTTTTTATAGGAGTGTATTGCTCAGCCATTGATAGTGTGCGCGCGAAAAGATAAGCAGTAGGATTTTATAATTCAGTCTGTGTGTTTTCTGAGCTCAACCAGTGAACCTGCCTGGATTTGAACCCAGTTGGACACCTTCGGTTTCCAAACCTTCCCTTTCAGCGTGTTTTCATCTTGCGTGTTCATTACTCTACCTTCTGATTCTTAGAAGATGTTCACTACGCATATTCCAACATTCTATTTCTTAGCAAGCGAGATAAGTAATTCCCTGAACTTCTTTCTTTTTTCATGTTCTTTGTTGAATTCTTCTTCTGACATCATGAGATTTTTGGCAAGACTTACTACTGTCTTTCTAGCTAGAAGATCTAAATCGTTCATTTCGTAGATTTCGCTTTCAAGTTTGCTCATGTCTTTGCCTCCCTCTTCAAGTTCACTTTGAGCGTCAACTAATTGGGAGATCTTTTTTGCATCGTATTTAAGGTTGAAACCAGCTTTCTTCAAGGCTTTTAGAGCTGTCATCATTTGCTCTTTTACAAGCTGCTTGTTGTGTAAGCTATGTGCTGTTGCTTTTCCGTGGCTAAAGGAGAACATTTCTGCGGTTGCTCTGTAATAACTCTCGATGAGGTGACCACAACGTTCTTCACGAGTAACTTCAACAAGTCCTCCCTTAAAGAGCTTCTTAACATGGTGGTAAACCGCTTGTGGAGAGAGGTTTAGTTCAGCTGCCAACCGGCTCACATTCATCTCTTTCACTCGCAGCAAGTACACAATTTTTCTCCTAGTTTCATCAGCCAAAAGTCGGAACGCTTTAGGATCTTTTATCACTTTAAACGCTTTCATCTAGCCTTACCTAATAAAGCTAAAGCTTAAATAAGTATAAAAATCTTTTGCTTATTAAAGCGTAAACTTTATAAGAGAATCCTGTATTAATATGTAAACGAGGGTTTAAGTAATAAAGAGATGTTTGATATGCAAAGTGAAACTGAAGCAAAAACCAAACATGGATGCTGCTCTCCTGAAAGCGAAATGAAGCCAACTCGCCTCTCAAGGGCTTTAAGCACACTTAACCAAAACTCCTCAACCTTTAACACACCTCACAGTCCTCTTCTTACACTCGGCAATAAAGAAAGAAAAGCTATTGAGGCTTACAAACTACAGGTTGAAATGAGGCGATCAATGGCTATCGAGTACGCACGCCGATACACAATCCGTTAGCTGAGCTTGAAACAACAACTCTCCTCCCCCTTTTTTCTGGGCGCACGAGTTTCTGATTAGTCCTTTTTGGATACGTAGACTTCTTATGCTATTGGAAATCGTATGCATAATGCATATATTTCACAGAAGCAGAAAAAGCAGCTAATCACGGCTTCATCTTCTACTCTCCACGGTATATGCAACCTGCATATGTGTTCTTTTCACTTTTGGAATCACTTTTATACTCTCGGTTGCAATACCGTTCTTCTAGCAGGTGGAAGGATGCCCTATTGTGCGAAATGTGGAGCCGAATTAGAAAAGGACGCAAAATTTTGTCCAAACTGTGGAACAGCCGTTGGTTCACTAATGACCGAGCCTGAAAGAAGAAGAAAAGGGATAAGGCCGATAAATACCCTAGCCATTATTTTGATCGCCCTTATAGTGGCTGCAGTCGTTATCACCACCATCGCCCTAGCGCCCGTTCGTACAGTAGGACCCGTTACAAAACGAATGTCAGCCCCATACAAATCAGACGTAAACACGCTAAACCTCAACCTAACGGCAGATGTAGCCCGCGTTGACATTGTCTTCGAAAATCTCTCAGACGAGTGGCAGTCACCTTCGATCATCCTCAATGTGTCGGCAACCGCAAGAGTTGGGGTCTTTGGCTCATCAGATTTCTTGGAACGTTATATGCCAGTCTGGCAAAACACAACCGTAGGCGATGTTCTCGCAGTGACAGTGAAACAGGAAGTTGACAATGTTCATTGGCCATGGTATTCTTCGCTAAATGTCACTTTCCTTATACGCATCGATCCTTCTATGAACACAAGTCTAAATATTAAAACAAGCATTGGAGGAGTCGTCTTAGGCACTCAAGAGACCGGAGTGGTTCTCAATTCATTAAGCCTCGAAGCGACCACAGGGGGCGTTGAAGCTAATTTAGTTGGACCCGCCATTGTCGCTGGCGACGTCTCTCTTAAGACTACAACCGGAGGTGTAAAATTGTCTTGGAACAACGTAATTGTTGTAAACGATATTGAGGTTAATGGGACAACTGTGACGGGCGGAGTTGAGATGAACGTCAAGCAACATGGGAACCTTCTTGGGAACATAACGTTGAAGGCTGAAGCTATAACTGGTGGGGTTGACTTTGCGGTAGATATCAAGGGTGATATTGGAGCCAAGATTGAGTCCAGTGTTACAACAGGAGGAATAGATGTCGACAGGCAAGTCGGATTTTCTGGCACAGAAATTTCCTTACAGTCAAGCAACTATCCTGCTAGCTACAATTTCGATGTAACTCTCAAAACTACTACAGGCGGAATTGACATAGACGCAAAGTATACCCCATAAGCCCATAAATCTAGAGCCAGTTAATGTCAGACTTACGAGTCTTCATTTAGTTCTGCAATTTACAGTTCCACTGTTTCTTTTTTTGGCACCCGCCCATAGCTAGTTTTTCCCTGGCTAACCAATTCTCCATGCAAGTTCTTGACAACCTGCATTATCTTCGAAGTTTGGTTTTCCCAAGAGCTTCTTTGGCACGATGTGATAGGTTGACTCTGCATAGCCTTTCTTCTTTAAATCCCGAATAGTTCTGAAAATCCCTTCTTTCACGGAACTTAGACTGGGTTCACGCATGGTGGACCGGGCGGGATTTGAACCCGCGGCTTCCGCCTTGCGAAGGCGGCGATCATACCAGGCTGATCTACCGGCCCAGCTTTTCCATTTAGCTCTAACGTTTGGGTTTTTGATTTAAGGGTTTTGAGTTTGTATGCGTGTGACGCTTAGACTAGACTGTTCTATTAGGCTCCAAATATGTGTGTGGTTTTGGGGATGGAAGGTTTTATTTTTGTTGTTTGTATGAAAGTGGTTTGTGTGCGGCCGTAGTCTAGTTTGGTTAGGACACTGGCCTCCCAAGCCGGCGACCCGGGTTCAAATCTCGGCGGCCGCACCAAAGCAAACACAGACTTGGCACCAGTTTCCAAACAATCACGAACGCCTTATATCTATCCTCTAGTTCTATACAGAGCCTTAACACAATCCAGGAAACAGATTAGATGGAATTCATAGAGAAACTCAAGGAACAGTTCTCCTTTTTCAAGGGAAACTACTTGATACTTATTCTAAGCTGGATTCTGATGGATTTTGCTGGAGAATTACCTGGAACATACTATTCGGACTACGTCATACAACTTGGAGGAAGCGCCACAATCATAGGATTAATCACGCTAGTCTCAATGCTGTCTTTGGCTTCAGTTCAATTTCCAGGAGGATATTTAGCAGACAAATATGGAAGGCGATGGCTCGTTTCAACCTTAACATTCGGCGTAGCCTTGTCATATGTTTTTTATGCGGCTGCTCCGAGCTGGCACTTCATCTTAATTGGAGCGGCAATACAGAACTTTTGCTTACTTTACCAACCGGCATTGATCGCTATGATGGCAGACTCATTGCCGCCTGAAAAGCGAGGGATGGGATTTTCAATATTGAATCTAATAATAAGTGTCTCAACAACTCCAGCGCCAATTGTAGCTTTACTATTGGTTTCCACGTTTGGTTCTGAAACGGGTATGAGGATAGCGTATACAATTGTTGTATTCTTCTTTCTGGCAGCGGCAACAATACGGTTGAAGCTCAGAGAAAGCATGAAAAGTGCAGACAAACTCGGCCCGAAAGAAGCACTGCTATCTTATCCTAAAGCTTTGAAGGAGGGAATAAATGTCTGGAAAGTTGTACCACGTTCAACGCTTTTTCTATTCTTCTCCACAATCATTGTAAGATCATCATTCGCCATGACAGGCGGACTCCTTTTGGTTTATGCCTTCTATGAACTTCAAATAGGAGGAACACCTCAACCAAGTGTTTATGCCCCAGAGAACGACCCAGCTCTCCAACTCGCACGTATTCAATGGGGATACGTTATGATTGCCTTGTTCATAGCCATGATAATTTTGTCTTTTCCAGTTGGAAAGCTACTTGACAAAGCTGGCAGAAAAATCCCGTTAATCATGTCCAGTATCTCTTTGATTCCCGCTATACTGCTTTTTATTTATGGCAATTACTTAATTCTCTTCATAGCAATGCCCCTTATTGGATTCGCACAGCTCCTAGGCTTTTCCTCTTATCAAACATTGTTTGCTGACCTTGTTCCTCAAGCACAGCGTGGAAAAGTCACTGGATCGATGAACTTTTTCACTTACATATTCATGGCTATTGGGGGAATAGTGGGTGGACTTTTGTATGATAACGTGTCCCCACAATTTCCATTCCTCCTAATGTCCCTGTTGATAGTTCCATCAATTCTCCTAGCAACCTTCTACGTGCATGAGCCTAAGCCTGAGGAGAGAGAAGCCTAGTTCTTACTTTGGACAATTACATTTGAAAAGAGTTTTAAATTCGCTCAAGCGTTAGCCTCAAGTTTCTCGGCTTGGAAAGCAAAGAAGCGTCTTTAACATCAGTTATCTTCATTTCCCTAATGATTAGCATGCGCTCACCAATTAAGCCATCTCTTTCTCGAACATTGTAGCCACTTCAAGAGCACTTTCGATATTCTTTTCAAGCTCATTAATATCTGGCGCAGCGTTTCTGTAATACTCTATTACACCTCGGTCTATCGTCCTCAGCAGAATTAAATTAGTAGGGTAGAAATAATGACCGAATGTGTCTTTGCTGCGTAATGATTCTTCCCGTGAACCGTGAAGATATTTGATATGTATTCGAGTGAATACCACTTTATCTTCATGCTTCTCTGCCATGGTCTTCGCTAATTTTTCTAGTTTTGGCTTCTGCTTTGCACACGCCGGACATCCATCTCGAGTAATAGCAACAACATAGATACTTCCGATTTCAGGAGCCAAATAATCCAACGGAGACTTAAGTGTCTTCGCAAGTTCCTCCTCAAGCTTGCTGAACTCTATCACATTAATTCTCATAACACTTTATCATGAAACAATTGTATTTAAGCAAGTGCTTCTTTGGCAAGGCCTACGGACCATATTTTTGCCCAAAAAGCACAAATTCGCAAACCGCAAAATAGAGTTGCAGGAGAAAGAAACTGTATGCCATACTATATTCTACTATCAAAACTCACCGATGAAGGCTGGGAAACCATCAAAACTAGACCTGAAAGGATAAAAGAAGTTAACAGAGAACTCGAAGCATTCGGCGTCAAAGTGCTTTCGCAATACGCAACTTTGGGCAACTACGACTTTGTCAATATTGTTGAGGCTCCAGACAACAAAACAGTCGCTAAAGTTTCCATTGAACTAGGCTCCCGAGGAACTATACAAATAACAACCATGCCAGCCATCCCCATAGACGAATTCATCGCATCCATAAAGAAATAGCTCTCGCAACTCAAAAAACCCTCCTTTTTATTTTCCAAAAAACTAATTCGCAACCAAAGACATAGCCTTACTCATCACTCTTACAAAGGAGCATGCACAAACTGAGCCTCCAAACCCTAGACAAAATTTTCAACCCTGACAGCATAGCCGTAATTGGCGCAAGCGACGAAGAAGGATCAGTCGGCTATAGACTTTTACGCAATCTTATAGGCGTCGGATACCGAGGAGTTGTCTACCCCGTAAACCCAAAAAAACAAAGTGTGCAAGGCATACAAACCTACCCAAACGTAGAGAACCTCCCCAGACAAGTAGACTTGGCGATAATCGCAACACCCGCCAGAATCGTCCCAGACATAGTGGAACAATGCGGCAAGGCAGGAATACAAGGCATCATAATCATCTCTGCAGGGTTTAAAGAGATAGGCGCCGAAGGAAAAGCCCTAGAAGACGAAATTCTAGAAATAAAGAAAAAATACAACATGAGAATCATAGGACCAAACTGCTTAGGTGTAATTCGCCCCCACAACAAGCTAAACGCCAGCTTCGCAGCTAAGATGGCGCTGCCAGGCAACATAGCCTTCATCTCCCAAAGCGGCGCCCTATGTACCGCAATTTTAGACTGGGCAAACAGCGAAAACATAGGCTTCAGCAACTTCGTCTCAATAGGCTCAATGATAGATGTAGACTACGGCTACTTAATTGACTACTTCGGCACCGACCCACGAACAAAAAGCATAATCATGTACATCGAAGGACTAACCAACGCCCGAAAATTCATGAGCGCCGCCCGCCACTTCGCCCGAACCAAACCCATAATCGTCGTAAAAGCCGGAAAGTTCAGCGAAAGCGCCAAAGCAGCAACAAGCCACACAGGAGCCTTAACAGGCGAAGACGAAGTATATGACGCCGCATTCCGAAGAGCCGGCATAATCAGAGTCGAAGAAATCGAAGATCTCTTCAACTGCTCCGAAGTTCTAGGAATGCAACCTCACCCAAAGGGATCTAACCTTGCGATAATCACTAATGCTGGTGGTCCAGGCGTCATGGCAACCGACGCCGTAATCGCTCGAGGCGGAAAACTGGCACAGCTTAGCCCAGATACCATACAAGCATTGAATCAAATTCTTCCCCACTACTGGAGCAGAGGAAACCCTATTGACATTCTGGGAGACGCCACACCTGAAAGATACGCCGAAGTCATAAAGATATGCCGCCAAGACGAAAACATTGACGGTCTTCTAATAATATTCACCCCTCAAGGAATCACAAACCCAGCAGACACAGCTATGGCAGTAGTGGAAGCCTGCAGAGGCGCTACTAAAACTATTTTGACGTCTTGGATGGGGGAGGAAGATGTAGAAGAAGCCAACGAAATCCTTAACCGCAACAGGCTCCCCACATACTCGACTCCCGAGCGAGCTGTTAATACTTACATGTTCATGTATCAGTACACACGCAACTTGGCACACCTCTACGAGACTCCCGAGGAACTGCCAATTGAACTTCTCTCATCTAAGCAGCCTTTAATGGGTGTAATGCAGAAAGTGGCGAAAGAAAGCCGTGAGATTCTCACCGAGACAGAAGCCAAAGCATTTCTGGAAGCTTATGGCATCCCCACCGTGAAGACCCAGCTGGCGAAGACAGAAGATGAAGCTGCTTCAACAGCCGCGCAGATGGGCTATCCGGCTGTTTTGAAGATTTATTCGCCGCAGATAACGCACAAAACAGACGTCGGCGGTGTGATGCTGAACTTGAAGGATGAGGTAGAACTGAGAGAAGCCTACCAGAAAATCCTCAAAAATGTAAAAAAATCCGTTCCCTCAGCAGAAATTCAAGGCGTAACAGTGCAATCCATGATAATAAAGAAAGGCTACGAAGTCATAATTGGTTCAAAGAGAGACCCTCTTTTTGGCCCTGTCATTCTTTTTGGTATGGGTGGAATCTTTGTCGAATTGTTTCAGGACAGAGCCATAGGATTTCCTCCGCTTAACCAGACTTTGGCTCGAAGAATAATGGAGCGCACCAAGGTGTATCAGCTTCTGAAGGGCTTCAGAGGCATGCCACCTGCGAACACCAAGCGCCTCGAAGAAATAATGGTTAAGTTTTCCGAGATGCTAGTAGATTTTCCACAGATAAGAGAAGTAGACATTAACCCGTTGGTGGTTGACAGTGAAGATGCTGTAGCCCTTGACGCTCGCATTGTCATAGACAGCGATCTCGTCTTCAAGGAATTTCTGCCTCACGACCACTTGGTCATAAGTCCCTACCCGAAAAAGTATGAGTTGCAGTGGAAGCTCAAGGACGGCAGATCCGTGTTGCTTCGTCCGATAAGGCCTGAAGATGAGCCGTTGGAGAATGAACTGTGGAAAACATTTTCAGACGAGACTCAGCGTTTCCGTTTCTTCAGTCCCATGAGGACGTGGTCGCATGCAACTCTAGTTAGGTACACGAACATTGACTATGACAGAGAGATTGCTGTGATCGCTGAGTTGACTATGAACAGGGAAAGGAAAATGATTGGCGTGGTGCGGATGATAATGGAGCCTCCAGACTTTAAGACGGCTGAAGTTGCAATAGTTGTGGGTGATCCATGGCAAGGACTCGGCTTAGGTTCAAAGATGATGGACTGCATAATTGAGATCGCCAGAGACAAAAACCTTGAAAGCATCTATGGGCTTATTTTGCGTGATAACAGTCGTTCTATAGAGCTGTTCAAGAAGAAAGGCTTTGCAGTTGATTTTTCCTCCATAAAAAAGGTCGTTAAGGCAACGCTTGAGCTTTGAGAACGATTATAGCTGTTGCATATTGAGGATTTCGACGATGTCACCGAGGTTTTCTACTGTGTAGTCTGGTGGCTGCGCCGCTTTTTGCATATCGCTTAAGCTGTTGAACTGGGATGGAATAAATACTGTCTTCATGCTAACGTTAGTGGCGCCTTGAATATCCTCTAACGGCGTATCACCCACGTAAAAAGCCTCATCAGATTCTACATGCAACCTCTCCAAAGCCTCTTGGAAAATCTTTGGATCAGGTTTACGCCAACCAACCGCTTCTGAAACAATCACAGCGTTGAAAAAGCCGTTAATCTTCAGTTTTCTTAGTGCCGCATAGATAACTGGGGCGTAAGTAAAGTTAGAAACGAGTCCAAGCTTGTAGTTTTTATAAAGTTTTTGCAACGTCAATTTTGTGGAGGGTCGCAGTTTTAAAGCGTGTACATAATCTTCAAAGAAGACGTTTACTGCGGTCTTAATCCTTTCGTCCTGTGGCGTAGTGGTGTATCCTAGGTGGTTTAGGGCTTCGGAAACCCAGACCGCATTAGTAACTTCAACCAGCTGTCCATAGCGGATTTCACGGTATTTGTCATGTGCCTCTTTGTAGGCTTTGAAGAAGCTTTCGCAGTTGGTGTTGTAGCCGTTTGCAACGAGACTTCTGAACAGCTTATCTATCGAGTTTTCAAGAGAATACCAAGTCAACTCTGCTAGCGTGCCGATGAAATCGAAAATCACCGCTTTGATCCTTGCCATTCGGTATGAGCCTCGCAGAAAATAGATACACGAAATTTTAATTTAAAAGCAGTGTTCTATTACTAGTCGCTTAGCGGCCGTAGTCTAGCCTGGTTTAGGACGTCGGCCTTCCAAGCCGTTAACCCGGGTCCAAATCCCGGCGGCCGCACCACCACAATAAAAAAGGAGGCTTCTGTTGAAATTTCAAGACGAACGCCATGGAAAACTCGTCGTTGTTGCCCACTGCATCTTGAATCAAAACTCACGAGTCCTAGGCACAGCTCATTATCCAGCAGCGATCGATGAGATTATAGACGTTTTGAGAAGATACGACGTTGGGTTTCTTCAAATGCCCTGCCCCGAACTAACCTACGCAGGAGCCAAACGCCCCAGCAAAATCAGAGAAGAATACAACACGCCAAGTTACAGAAAACATTGCAAACAAATCGCCATCTCAACAGCCAACCAACTTAGAGAATTCGCAAAAAACGACATCAAAGCAATCACTGTTCTCGGCATCAAAAACAGCCCAAGCTGCGATGTAGGAGACTCTGCGGACGAAACAGGCATTCTCATGGCAGAACTTATGGCGGAGCTGGAAAAAAGAAGGCTTAAAATTCTTATGCACGCCATAAACATGCACGAAACAGTTGCCGACGTAAAATGGCTAGAAAACATTCTGAAAACAGTTTAGAGAGGTGGCTTCGTCTTTCTCCGCTTTAACTCGGGTAGTTTAGCCCATTTTTCGAATTCGGAGCTGGGCGGTTCGTCTTTGAATAGTTGTTTTCTTTTTGCCTCTAACAGTCTGTCTTTCTCACCTAAGAATTCTGCAGCAGTAACCACTTTATTCCCCAAGTTCCATGCTGATTTAAAAATTTGTTTTGCCGAATCCCGCCATTCTGCATCTCGCAGAAGATGATGTTCTACAATAACAACTGGAACAGTTTTGGCTAGTGTTTCTAAGTTTTTCAAGCCTAGCTGTATTTGCTGCTCGTCAACACGAAAGCCTGCCAAGTAGAGTGGTGGACCACCGATAACTAATAGTTGCAGCTTCTCAGCCAGAATGATTTCCAGAGTGGCGTCATCCATTGGTCCTTGCACGTCCGAAGCAAACAGCAACCTTTCATCTTCATATTCAATAGTTGTCATAAGCACCCATCCAAGAGGGGTATTCGGTAGCCCGTGGAAGACTGGGCGAGAAAATTTCAGTTGTGTTTCGCCGAAGGAAAAGGTTTTACTATCTGCAAATTCAAACTTTTTTGCGTGCTTACCTTCGGTTTTCTCGAAAATCCATCCTCTTCGCCGTTGACTCGCGTTAACGTCAACTCGGTAATTCTTGGCTAACACAAGCTTACCTTCATAAACTTGCCTTGCAACTTCAGCGTTAGTCCAGTTGCAGAGCCAGTCTTCAAAAGAAGGCGTGTGATGGTCAAAGTGATAATGGCTAATCGTAACCACATCGGCTCTTTCTGCAAACTCTGCGATTTTTCTTCTAGCCTCTAGAATAGCTTCAAATTCTTGTGGATGTGGTGGCAGCCGAAAACGATAGGGGCAAAGTGATACGCCGGCGTCTAGGAGAATGTGAATATTGGGTGTCTCTACGTAGGTACACATAGATCGCACCCCAAGGCTTTCTGCAGCTAACGGCACAACTCTTATTTTGTGAAACATTGTATTCCGCGTCTTATTTCAGATATAGACTTTTATGCAAGCATGCTTAAATGATGTTTTGGTGGGCGATGACGACCCTGGCCCCCTGACTAAAAAATGATTGGGATCTTGAGTGCGAGAGCCCACATCTGCATTTATCTTTAAAAATTGAAGTTAAGGATTTTTGTCATGAAGTATAGCTGCACTGTAAAACACTGGAAGCTTGCAGTTTATTTTAGCAGGTGTCTTCCAAAGCCTCCAAAGCCTATCGCGGGTCCGAGTGCTCCCACTATTTCGATTGTGTGGTTACTGTGGGTGTAGGTAAAATACAGGTAGACGTTGCTGTTTACATCAGTTTTACTATACTTTACTGGGTTTTGATCCACATAGACTTGATAGGGGCTTGTCAGAAGCTCTTTTGAAAATAAAACGTAGAAGTATCCGATGGTTTCTTCTGTTCCAGCAATGTTGAAAATTAGTCGCTTATTTGGATCGAAGCTGAAAGATTCTATTGAAGAATTGCTTAAAGCTTGAACGGTGTATTCCTTCGATGTTGTTGTGTTAAAGGTTTGAATTGGTGGATTAGTTGGAGGCATAGTGCAATTTGGACGAATTGCCTCGTCAGAATATCCGTATTGTTCATAGGTTCCCTTGTAGTCATAATCGACAACGATGATTTGCTTAACCCACTTGACCCATTTGTACCCCCACCTGCACGGCAAAACAACACGATATCCAGAGCCGAAACCGCTTATCTGTTCCAAGTCTGTTCCATTAGCCTTCAAAGCCAAAATCGTAGTTGGATGAATCGCTGTCTCCAACAAAATGCTACTTGAAAAACCATCAGTAGAATTGAAAATAACCTCACGGTAATTACCCGGTATCACTTTTGCCATGTTTAGAAGATAGAAGAGTGGCACACCAGTCCAGTTATAAGTTACGCTAATACTGCCTTGTCCTGCACCTACACATTGAAGCATAGTTACTTCAGATATGAGGGGAAAATCTCGAAGTTCGGCGTAGGTTAGGTTAAGCGGATTCTCAACTAATCCTTCTATCACAAACCATTCCGGAACTCCAACAGATTGTAAATCATTCTTAATTTCATAATCTCTCGACAAGGCGGGAAAAGTCAGTGCTACGCATGCTATTGACAAGAAAACGAATAAAGCTTTCATCTTCATTTCTCTTCGCTTCACTTCTAAATAAGACACTATTTAAAGGGAACGAAAAGGATTCACGAAATTTTGATTCTTTGGCAAGCATGAAGGTTTCGACGGTTTTGTTCTAAGGCTTCTCTTTTAACAGCCTGATGCCATTGTTAGACTGTTCAAGTCGATTGTTCTTTTGTTTTATGAAAAGTTTCTCTATGGGGCGCGATTTTTGAATCACAGACGTAATGCTCTGCAAAGCGGGTTGGACATAGTAAGGTTCAAGTCGCGCATTCTTGGGGTATTCGTCTCTTAAAATTTCACGGTATAGCGTATTTGTTAGATTTTTGCTCTAGAAAAAAAAAGGGTTAAGGAGATGGAGTATATTTCCAATTGTAGTTTCCTGTGCACTTCACTACGTCGTATATGTCGATTACGCCGTTACAGTCTATGTCTGAGTTGGGCTTGTAGTTTGGGTCGCCCAATTTAGACATGTAGACGCCGGTGATCTTTACAACATCATAAATGTCGATATCTCCGTCAGCGTCAACGTCGCCCTTGAAGGACACGACTACCGTGGGGCCGATATACGTGTTGTCCAGTTGGTCGGTCTCGTCAGGGAGTGGCGTGGCGTAAGCGCTAAGCGTGTAGTTTGCGTATAATTGGTAGCCTGTGGTGTTCCATGGGAATTCAACGATTTTGGTCTCGCTAAAGGCTAATGAGACGCTGGTTGAGCTTATGACATTTGTTGTGTTCCAGTAGACGGTGAGGGTAAAGGTTTCAGCTGTTGTGCCTTCGTTTGTGACCGTGACGTTAATGTGGTGAGTCCAGGTAGAAGTGTTCCGTGCACAGACTGTTTGACCGTGGCAGAGTGTGAGGTTGGTGACCGCGATATCTGGTTCAGCTAGCGGCGAGGTTACGATGGCGGCTCTTATGAAAGCGTGCCATGACGGGTCGTAGCCCAGCTGCTGCAAGTAATTAACAAGCTCCCAGACCATAGGAACCGGATAGGGCAACGGCGGTGGATCCATCCGAAGTGCAACTGGGTAGGCGTCGTGTGAAACGTACTGAGTGTCGTTGTGGATGTCAGTCGTGTGTGGATATGGATGCGATACGGGTATGTCACCAGGAAATCCTGCTTCGGTTGCGTCCCAGTAAGGATCGCTAATAAGCAATTCAAGAGTTGTTGAGTTTACTCCTGCACAGGTTACGTAGTGACCTGCTTCGAAACTGGGGTTGTCGTATAATGGCATCCATTCGCCAGGGCCTGTTTCTTGCCAGAACTCAAGGAAGAGCACTACGTCTTCGCATCTGTAGATTTCATCTTCGATCCACAAGAAATCTGGGTATTCCTCAGTGTGTTCATAGAATGCGCCGACTAGACCATAGTTTGCTATGGCAACGTTTTGATCATTTATATCTACGACGTTATCGATCACTATGTCTGCACGCATATCCCAATTGGGGGCTCCCGGAGTGGATTGCATTGCGTTTGCTATTATTAGTAGGTCATCGTCGTCTACGTCTCCGTCTCCGTCGGCGTCTCCCATCGGGTTAATCCCTTGCCATTGAAGATACTGTGAGATTCCTGTCTCCATGTCAATGAAGTTTGTGCCCATGTGCATAAGGTGCGTTCGTATGCCATCAGTGTCCATTAAGAAAGCTAGGTTTTGAACAAGCGGGTCAACGTTCTTTGGATCATGATCATCCCAAGGACCAAATGCTGGCACTATATTGCTTGGGTCATATTTAGAGTCGAACCACCACAACGAGTTTGCAACTGACACTGGACCACACCAAGTATAGATTCCGACACCTGGACCCCACAGATCCTGTTTCTGGTCGAAGTCAGGCATCCCACTAGGCGCATAGTCGGGGTATGGCGGCTTTTTAAACCATGGCGGGGGAGGTTCTTCGTATGGCGTTGCTGTCACATTCCATGGTGGCAGTTGTGGAGGAGGTAGTGAAGCGTCTGTATCGTCGATGTGGAAAGAGCTAATTCCATCATTCGAGTCTACATGAAATACTATTCCAGCCCATGCGGACGGCCACACTATTTCCCACAAAGAGCAAGGCTCAGGGACAAAGCCTGGAGGATTGACAACGACAAACCAGTCGCAAGGTTGAATGTCGTCGATTTTTCTCTCAGCTGTCACTTCGTGTATAGGCAGCATAGTCGCATCGCCTATCACATCGTCTATGTGGAAGCTTCCATCAGGCATTACTTGGTCAACGTGGAACTCAACATCGCCTACGTCTGGGTTTATTATTTTCCACCACGAACAAGGCTCCAGAAAGGCAGGGGGATCAGCAACTTTGAACCAGTCGCAAGGTTGGATTATGTCTATCTTCTTTCTCACCGTGATGGTAATTGTTGGAGGAACCCATGGTATGCTAAGTGGATCAGGGGATACTTGATCTACGTGGAACGTTCCGTCGCCAGGCGATATGTCAATGTGGAATTCTAAACCAGTTGGATCCCCTGCTGGATCTAATACTTCCCACCAAGAACAAGGTTCAGGAATGGCTTGAATAGGGTCTTCGATCACAAACCAGTCACATGCTGTGATGTTTGTTATCTTTTCTTCCGCATAGAAGAAAGGCACTCCGTATGGATCTGGAAACATAAGTGGCCCAGGCCAGACTTCGTCGATGTGGAACTCACAGCTCTCATTAGTCCAGTCAACATGGAACTCAA
>JAOUKM010000023.1 GCA_029882535.1 Candidatus Bathyarchaeota archaeon | reverse complement strand
TCAAATCAACATTCGCGAATTTATCTCAAACGAAAACACAGCAGACGATGAACAGTATTCCACGATCAAAACCTTTCTAAGCGAAGAATTCGGAGAAGAAAAAGAAACCCCTGGGCCTGTCATTCAGCTAATGTCTGTGTTTCCAATATTAGCCACAGGGTTGATCTGGATTGCTGAAGGATTGATTGTCGGAGTGCCATTATGCTTTGCCTCTCTCGGAGTTGTGATGCTGGCTAAGAGGGTCATCATTCCTTTGTGGAAGAAAGAGCTTGGCAAACCAATGTAGCTTCAAGCTTCTCCTGCTTTTTCAATGCTTTGCGAGCGTACGTCACATAACCCGTGTGCCCAGTCATAAGTGTCTGCGGTCGAGTCTTTCCGCGTGCTACTTGCATTCCACGCATTATACATTCAAACGTGCTTACATCAACAAACCCGCTTTCCTCTAAAGCCTCAACGGTTCTTACAACTTGGTCGATTGTGGGGCTGAAGGAGACCACGTTTCCACTGCCTTTTAAGGCTGAATAAGCATGAGAAATCACAAGCCAAGGAGTCGCCAAATCTAAAACAACCGCGTCAACATTTTTCTCGTCAATGCCTAGCGTTATGTCCCTGCTTTTGAGCTCAACATAGTCTTCGACGTGTGCTTTTTTCAGGTTTTTAAGTGCAATTTCTTGAAATTCTGGTCGAATTTCGTAGCTGTAGACGCGCCCACGAGGCTTTACGTAAAAAGCTAGGGCAGTAGTTAGTGCGCCTGCACCGGTGCCTGCCTCAACGATGCGGCTGCCGGGGCCTATTCCACTATACATGACGATTAGGGCTATATCTTTTGGGTACATTATCTGAGTTTTTCGCTGAGCTTTGAAAATAAAGTCGCGGAGAGCTGGTTTTAAAGCCGCGAATTCTACGCCTAGATTGCTGAGTAAACGTGTGCCATATTTCTTGCCGATTAAACTGTCAAATTGAATGTAGCCTTTGTGTGTGTGGAAATTTTTGCCCTTTTCTGCTTTGACTAGGTAGGAGCGTTTTTTGTTGAGGTAGAGGAGGATGTTGTCGCCTTCTCTTATTGTTTGACGAAGCAGCATGAGAGTTTATTGTGTGAAGAATCTTTAAAAGAATACGTCTTTTGCGCCCCCAAAAAAAGTTAACATAACAGGAATGCATAGAGAAAGCCTCTCTGAAAGATTTTACATGAAACAGTAAACCTTTTGATGAAAAATCGTTACGAAAAGAAATATAAACTACGTTGATGCTGTTGAATTGCACAGTTGGAAGAAAGCATGCCGAAATTCGGATACTCCATCACAGAACTTGATACTGAAAAAACAGTGAAAGCCAGCGGACGCGAACTCAGAATCTCCCCCAAACACGCAAGAGAAGTATGTAAAACAATCAAAGGCATGCGTTTAGACAAAGCAAAACGGTATTTAGAGCAAGTTATAGTAAAAAAACAACCTGTCCCCTTCCGCAGATTCACAAAAAAACTTGGACACAGACATGGAATGCAAAAAGCTATGGTGGGAAAATATCCGATTAAAGCAGCGGCAAACATCTTGAAAGTTCTTGAAAGCGCAGAAGGCAACGCCGAATCTAAAGACCTCGATATTGAACGCCTCCGCATAATCCACGCATCAGCTTATCCAGGAATGAAAATCAAGCGAGCTATACCAAGAGCATTTGGACGTTCAAGCCCAAAAAATAAACCTCTTACACACGTTGAGATTGTTTTAGAGGAAATAGAGAAGAAAACAGAGGAAACAGCCTAATGTCTGTAGTTAAACATTTCATCGACGAATCTATAAAGAAAACAGAAATTAACGAATTTCTACAGAACGAGCTTGAAAGAGCAGGTTACGGCGGCGTAGATATCACAAAAACGCCACTAGGAACACACATAGTAGTTTATGCTATGCGCCCCGGAGTTGTCATCGGACGAGGTGGAGAAACCATAAAAGATCTCGCAAGATCTTTGGAAGAAAAGTTCGAACTTCCTAATCCCCAGATTTCTGTAGCAGAAATTGAAATTCCCGAACTCAACGCTTACGTTATTGCTTCACGTATTGCTTCGGCGTTACGAAGAGGTGTCCACTACAGGAGGTCAGGGTATTGGGCGCTTAATCAGGTTATGGAAGCTGGAGCATTAGGAGTTGAAATAGCCGTCAGTGGGAAACTGCGGGGTCGAAGAGCAAAATATGAAAAGTTTCGTGGGGGATACTTGCCAAAAAGTGGAGAACCCCCATTAAAATATACGAGAAGGGCAGAGTTGAACGTTCAGATGAAGCAGGGTGTTTTCGGAGTAAAAGTACGCATAATGCCTCCCGAAGCCAAATTCCCAGACAAAATAAACATAGCCCCAAGCGAAGTGGAAGAGGAGACAACGGAAGCATCAAAAGAAGAAGCATCCACAGAAGCTGAAACATCTACGGCGAAAAAAGACGAAAAGGAGGCAACCGAATAAAATGCCCCTCATCAGACTCGAGGACATACGGGGCATGTCTTCTGAGGAAAGAACGAAAAGAGTCACAGAGCTGCGAACCGAGCTTGTACGATTGAGAACTATGACAAAAGCAGGGGGGGCTCTAGAAAACACTGCACGCGTCAGAGAACTTCGTAAAGCCATTGCCCGCTTCCTCACTATAGAACATGAAGCGAAACTTGCAGAGGTGAAAAAACAGTGAAAGTCACACCTGCACTAATACAACACGAGTTTATCGGCTTAGAAGCAAAAGTGGCAAAGTCTTCCAATCCAAGTTACATAGGTATCGTAGGGGCAGTCATTGATGAAACTCGAAACACTTTCATAATCTTGCAAGATAATAAGAGGAAAACTGTAGTAAAAGATCAAGCTGTTTTCCATTTCACTTTGCCAGACGCTACAATTGTAGAGATTGATGGAAAGATTCTGGTGGGAAGACCTGAAGAACGCTTGAAAAAGCGAATTAGGAGGCTCTGGTAGAAAATGGCGTCGCTCTCCTTGAAGAAACCCAAAAAATCATGCAACGACCCTAATTGTCCTTTTCACGGAACTCTCTCTGTTAGAGGACGTATTTTAGACGGCTTGGTTATTAGCGCAAAAATGGATAAAACCGCCATAATTCTACGCGACTACCTTCACTACGTGCCTAAATACAAACGGTACGAAAGAAGACACAGTCACACACCTGCTCACAACCCGCCTTGCCTCAACGTAAAAGAAGGTGATAGAGTGAAAATCACAGAGTGCCGCCCCATAAGCAAAACCGTTTCCTTCGTGATAGTTGAAAAACTGGAGGAAAAATAGTTGGCTGCAAGAGCAAGACCACGGGCGCTATTTGCAAGAGCAATGCTTGGGCAAAAACCAAAAGTGTCTAGAGGCGTCCAAGCTGGCACCATTTTGAAATGCGCTGACAACACAGGCGCCAGAGCACTCAAACTTGTACAAGTCATCGGATACAAAGGACGGCTAAGACGTGTTCCAAAAGCAGGCGTAGGAGATTTGATAATGACGTCTGTACGGAAAGGAACACCAGACATGCGTAAAAAACTTTTCAGAGCGGTTGTTGTGCGACAAAAAATGCCTTTTCGCCGTGCAGAAGGCATCTGGGTTCAGTTTGAAGACAACGCTGCAATAATAATGACAACTGAAGGAGAAATGAAAGGCTCCGAGGTCAGAGGTCCTGTAGCAAGAGAAGCAGCAGAACGGTGGCCTAGAATAGCAAGTGCTGCGAGCATAATAGTATAGGTGAGCGTCATGCAGATTACAAAACCAAGAACACAGCGTAAAAAACTGTTTCAAGCCCCTGCACACATTCGCCACAAGCATTTTTCTGCGCCTCTATCGCCTGACTTGAAAAAGAAACATGCCGCCAACGCTGTTCCTGTGAGAATGGGCGACACAGTTCGTATAATGAGAGGCGACCGAAGGGGATTCGAAGGCAAAATTACGCGGGTAGACCGCAAAAAATACAGGATATTCGTTGAAGGCATCACGCGAGAGAAAGTAGATGGCACAGCATTGCCGATTCCAATCCACCCGTCAAAAGTAATGATTATTAATATTAATTTAGACGACAAATGGCGCAGAGAAGCACTAAAGCGGAAAGGCGCTCTCTTGGAAAAGGAAACACATCCTCCAACTGCAGAAGCTGTTGTTGAGGAGAAACGGGAAGAAATCGAAGAAAAGCCAAAAGAGAAAAAAGTGGCGAAAAAGCTTCGGAGAAAGAAAAGGAAGAAAAAAGAACCAGCAAAACCTGCACAAGAAAAAGCAATGAAAACCCGAAAAACCAAGAAACCAAGACGGAGACGAACGAAAAAAGCCAAAACTGAAAAAGGAGCCGAATAATATGGGAAAGAAAGGTGGAAGCAAACATCTAAAACGAAAGCCCGCACCAAGATTCTGGCCCATCCACCGCAAAGAATACGTCTGGACACTGAAACCAAAGCCCGGCCCCCACTCACTGAAGCACAGTCTACCCTTGGCAATAATTATTCGAGAAATCCTAGGCTTCGCAAAAACACGAAAAGAAGCAAAAACCATTATCTCAAAGGGAAAAGTGCTTGTTGACGGAAAAATCCGCAGAGAAGAAGTGTTTCCTGTGGGTTTAATGGATGCAATTTCCATCCCTGATGCAGAGGCAACTTATCGCATTTTGTCGCATAAAAAAGGGCTCATTTTGCACCCTGTAGAAAAGGATGAAGCCACTTTCAAGCTTTGTCGAATAGAAAACAAAACGGTTGTTAACCACGGCCACGTTCAGCTCAGCTTCCACGACGGCACCAACAAACTAATTCAAGTTGCAGACCCTAAAAACCCTGAAGAAGATGTATACCAAACCCTCGATGTCATCAAAGTAGCTATCCCCAGTGGCGAAATAACTGGGCAAATTAAGCTGGCGAAAGATGCAACTGCGTTAATTATTGGAGGGAAGAATAGGGGAACACATGGGAAAATCGTAGACATTGAAGAAGCTGTGGGGAAAAAGCGTCGTTCACTTTTGGCAACAATAGAGGATGCGGCTGGAAAACGCTTCCAGACAACTCTTGACTACGTTTTCATTATAGGCGACAAAAAACAGTCTATATCATTACCTGAGGTGGAATAGTTGTCAGAAGAAGAGGAAACCCGCAAAAAATGGCAAAAAACTCCTATGCTTAAACCGAAAATTCGAAAAGTAACAGTCAACATATGTATAGGACAATCGGGTGAGCCTCTTGAAAAAGCTGGTAAAGTTCTCGAACAGCTGACTGGTCAAATGCCTGTGAAGCGGAAAGCCAAGCAAACTATAAGGGATTTTGGGATAAGGAAAGGCGAACCAATTTCCTGCGTTGTAACACTTCGAAGAGAAAAAGCAGTAGAATTCCTCACTAAAGTGCTGCAAGCTGTCGACAACAAAATACCAAAGAACTGCTTTGACAAAAGCGGCAACTTTTCCTTCGGCATAAAAGAACACATTGAAATTCCAGGCACAAAATACTTACCCGAGCTTGGAATCTTCGGAATGGACGTCTCGGTTACGCTCGGTCGCGCTGGCTATCGCATCAAAGAACGAAGACGAGCTAAATCGAAGATTGGCACAAGTCATCTGTTAACGCCTGAAGAGGCAGTCACATTCATCAAAGACACCATCGGGATTGAAATAGTGTGAAGTGTAGTTGAATGGGAAAACAGAGACCTAAGAAAGAACGGAAATTCGGCAAGGGCAGCAAACCATGCAGAAGATGTGGTTCTTACGGCTCGGTGATCCGGCGTTACAATTTATATGTATGCCGGCATTGTTTTAGGGAGATAGCCCAAGAACTTGGATTCAAGAAATATGAGTAGAAGGAAGCGGAAAATCATGACTGATACAATTGTGAATGGTATGACTGCGCTGATAAACAACGAAATGCGCCTAAAGCGGGAGTGTGTGATTAGCCCAGCCTCTAAACTGCTTGGCAGAGTTCTAAGAGTGATTCAACTTAATGGCTACATCGGCGAGTTCGAATTCATAGATGATGGCAGAACAGGAAAGTTCAAAGTTCAGCTTCTCGGCAGAATAAACAAATGCGGCGCCGTCAGACCCCGCTTTCCAGTGCGAGTAGATGAATTTGAGAAATGGGAAAGAAGCTTTCTCCCCTCAAAGGAAGTGGGCATCCTAGTTGTTTCTACTCCCAGAGGAGTGACTTCTCACAAAGTGGCGAAAGAAGAAAAAATAGGAGGGCGCCTTCTGGCCTTCGTATACTAGGAGAAAAAAGGAAATGCGTGTCGTGGAAGTCGAAAAAACGGTTGAAACCCCCGAAAATGTAGACGTCAAACTAGACGGCAAAGTAGTGACTATATCGGGGGAGAAGGGAACGTTAACCAGAGACTTCTCTCATGCACCCTTATTCATTGAAAAAGAAGGAAAATGGATAAAAATTCGAACAAATTGGCCTCGTAAAAAGGAGGCAGCAACGGTTGGAACAGTAAGTTCTCATATTAAGAATATGATAATAGGCGTGACAAAGGGATTTACCTACAAATTAAAAATTGTGTTTTCTCATTTTCCAATATCCGTCAAAATCGAGAACAACAAAGTTTTGATAGAGAACCTTACAGGTGAGCGCAGTCCACGCATAGCAAAAATAGTAGGAGACGCAAAGGTTTCAGTCAAATCTGATGACGTAATTGTTCAAGGGACAAACTTGGAAGATGTAAGCCAGACAGCAGCAAACATTGAGCAAGCAACAAAAATCAAAGTAAAAGATCCACGGGTATTTCTCGACGGCATATATGTGTACGAACGTCTCGAGGGAATGGAAACTTGACCGAAAGATCAACGCCGGAAAAAGCCGTAGCTAAACAAGCCGTAAAGCTACGGAAAGCTGTGAAGGCGAGAAAACCCAAGTTCAGACGCCACGAAAGCTGGCGGTATAAACGCTTAAAGGAAAACTGGAGAAAACCCCGTGGATTAGACAACAAAATGCGACTTAACGTAAAGGGTTGGCCCAAATCCGTAAACATCGGCTATGGCGGACCAAAAGTAGCCCGCGGGCTCCATCCGTCAGGATATAAAGAAGTGCTAGTTCACACGCCTGACGAAGTAGTGAATGTGTATCCAAAAACTCAAGCCATACGAATCGCCCACAGTGTAGGAACGAGAAAGCGAATTCAAATATCTTCACTAGCGAGAGAAAAAGGAATCCGTATTTTAAACCCGCTTATTAGAAAAGAGGCTGAAGAACAAGAAGAAACAATTGGCGAAGAAGAAGAGATGCCTGAAGAAACGATTTCAAAGCCCCAAGAGAAAGAGACAAAAACAAAGAAGAAACCTAAACGTTCCAAACGCTCAAAACGTGCAAAGGAAGTGAAAACAAGTGAGTCTTAAAAGTCAACGTCGCCTCGCTGCTGGAATTCTAAAAGTAGGGCAAAACAGAGTTTGGATAGATCCTGCAAGGATAGATGATGTTGAGATAGCAATTACACGAGAGGAAATTATAAAACTGATTCATGAAAAAGCCATACAACCACGCCCTGAGAAAGGAATTAGCCGATCACGTGCTCGTGCCTTGCATGCACAGAAAAAGAAGGGATTAAGAAAGGGGCCGGGTAAAAGAAGCAAATCGAGAACGTCTAAGAAAGAGGTTTGGATGAAGAAAATTCGTGCGCTGCGAAAAAGACTAAGAGAGTTAAAAGAAAAACGTGTTATTGCAGAAAGCACCTATCGCCAGTTCTACAAAATGGCAGGAAGCGGTGTCTTCGAATCAGTTGCTGAACTTGAGCATCGCATAAAGGTTAAAGGCTTATGGAGGACGCGCTGATGGGAAGAGGGCCATCCTACCGTGTTCCGTTTCGGCGACGCAGAGAAGGAAAAACGGATTACAAAGCAAGAAAAGCACTGATAATTTCAAAGCTTCCCCGCGTGGTGACGAGGGGCTCACTAAAACACATGAACGTTCAGATTATAGAAGCCACCCCAACGGGAGACAAAATCATCGTTTCAGCAAACTCTCAAGAGCTTAAAAGCTATGGTTGGCAAGCTGCATGTGGAAACCTGCCTTCCGCATACCTCACAGGTCTATTATGTGGTATGAGAGCGGTTGCGAGAAATGTGAAAAAAGCCGTTGCGGATATAGGATTACACCAACCTACAAAAGGAGCTAGTGTTTTTGCTTCTTTAAAGGGCGTGATAGACGCAGGCGTTGACATTCCCTACAGCACAGAGAAACTACCAGACGAAAAAAGACTGAAAGGACAACACATCGCCGATTACGCTAAAAGTTTAGCCACTTCAAATACTGAACTCTACGAAAAAATGTTTTCTAAATACTTGCAAAGAAAGCTTTCTCCAGAAAAACTTACAGAACAATTTGAAGCTACGAAAGAAAAAATTGCACTCCCATCCAAAAAAGGAAAAACAAAGAAGAAACGCAAAAGGAAAGGTAAAAAACAATGAGACGACGACGACGACAAACGCGCGTAAGAAGAACGGAAAGACAAATAAGCGAAACGTGGATTCCAAAGACCGCCCTCGGCAAAATGATACAAGGAGGCCGTATTTCCTCCATGGAAGAAATATTTATAGAGGGACTAAAGATACGCGAGCCAGAGATTGTAGACCTTTTGCTTCCAGATTTACAGGAAGAAGTCGTTGAAATAAACTTGGTTCAGAAGCAAACCGATGCAGGAGAAAAGTCTCGGTTTAAAGCAATAGTGGCAGTCGGCAATCGTGATGGCTATATAGGATTAGGCGGTGGAAAGGCGAAGCAAGTGCGCACAGCAATCGAAAAAGCAGCTGTGAATGCGCGGCTAAATATATGTTTTGTTCGCAGAGGTTGTGGCAGCTGGGAATGTGGATGTAGAAAGCCGCATTCATTATCGTTTCAAACGACGGGCAAAAGCGGCGGCGTAGAAATTGTTTTAACACCCGGACCTAGAGGTCTCGGCTTGGTTGCCAGCGAAACAGCAAAGGTAATTCTAGGACTTGCAGGAATAAAAGATTGCTGGACTAGAAGCTTTGGCTCAACAAGAACAATCCCTTCTTTTGCCTATGCTGTTTTTGACGCCCTTAAAAAAACCTACAGCCTTGTTACACCAGAAGACTGGACGAGGTAAAAATGGCTGAAAAGCGAAAATGCTTAGCAGTAGTTCGCGTTCGAGGAGTAGGCGAGGCATCACCTGATATAAGGAAAACACTTGAAATCTTTCGCCTAAACCGAAACTGCCACATGACGCTCTTAGACAACCGCCCTAGTTTCCTTGGTATGTTGAAGAAAGCGAGAAACTTTGTTACTTGGGGTGAAATAACAAAAGAGACTATACTTCTACTACTCAAAGAACGTGGAAGACTTGACGGCAATAAAAAGCTCAACGACGAATATGCTAAAAAAGTCGGCTACAAAACTCTGAAAGAGTTAGCTGAAGCCATATACAAAATGGAAACCGAATTTCGACATTTGCCAGACATTAAGCCAGTTTTCCGTGCACACCCTCCAAAAAAAGGATACAAGGGAAAAGTAAAGAAGAGCTATGCTGCTGGCGGAGTTACCGGATATCGTGGTGAAGCAATTAACAAACTCATAGAAAATATGATTTAACAACAGAGAAAGATTTTATGGACGATTTACTATCTAGTTTGAAGCAAAAGTGTGGTTGAAAAATGCCTCATAAACTTCGAAAAACCCGCAAAAAACGAGGTACGAGAACAGTTGGATGGGGTACAGTTGGTCAGCATAGAGGAGTTGGTCAGAGGGGGGGTCATGGGAAAGCTGGTCGCCATAAACACTTATGGTCCTACGTGCTGAGATACGAACCAGACTATTTCAGCAAGAAAGGGTTCTATTCTTCGCGACGTAAGAAAGTAAATGCAGTGAACATTGGGAAATTGGAAGAATTGGCAATGAACCTTTCTGCTGAAAAAGGCTTGGAGGAAAGAGATGGAATGTCCCTTTTAGATCTAGATAAACTGGGTTACGACAAGCTTTTAGGCATGGGCATAATAACCAAACCTTTTTCAATAAAAGTTGCATCCTATTCAGAGTCAGCCGCTAAGAAGGTGGAAGAAGCAGGCGGCAAAATAATCACAGAGACTTAATAGTTTAAAGTAAGAATATCAAGGGGGAAGGAAAAAGATGGCTGGCAGATTCCTTGGAATATTCAAGCCCATTGCAAGGTTCTTGCCAGAGGCGAAACCCCCCGGAAAAAGAGTAGGGTTTAACCAAAAGCTGTTATGGACTGCTCTACCGCTGATTATTTACCTGGTCATGGCTGAAATTCCATTATACGGCTTGCAGGCAGAACAGGGTTTGGAAATGAGTTATCTGAGAGTCATATTTGCCTCTAACAGAGGAACCTTATTAGAGCTTGGCATAGGTCCAATAGTGACTGCAGGTTTAATCCTTCAGCTTCTAGCCGGTTCAGGAATGATAGGCGTTGATATGTCTAACCCTGAAGATAGAGGGCTCTTTACAACCGCGAGCAAATTCTTTTCTATACTACTCACTGGGGTTCAAGCGTTCGCCTATATCATCGGAGGCGTCTATGGCACACTGCCAGGAATGGTAAGCATCGTTATTTTTATGCAACTCCTGTTTGCGGGGATACTAATTATGCTGCTAGATGAGATGATTCAGAAAGGTTGGGGGATAGGAAGCGGAATTAGCCTCTTCATCATGGCTGGAGTAGCTCAGAGAGTATTGTGGGACAGTTTTGGCTTAACTGTAGGCTTAGCCGACGGGAAAAGCTATGGTGTCTTTCCGGCGCTCTTCCAAACAGTAGCAGCAAATCAGCCAGTGTTTTCTTTCGCTTTACAGTACATACCATACAACGCAACTTCTGGCGCTCCCGCATACCTCATCCCAGCAGTTGATAACGCTTTCATCAGATCTCAGAATCTGCCTTCACTCCTTGGATTTTTCACAACTATTGTGGTTTTTCTTGTTGTTATATATGTGGAAGGTGTTAGAGTTGAACTACCAGTTTCCCACGCTGACTACAGAGGCTATCGCGGTAGATATCCTATCAAACTTCTCTATGTTTCCAACTTGCCAGTAATTTTTACCTCCGCTCTATTTGCTAACATATACTTCTTCTCACAGATTGTCTGGATCAACTTAAACCCGAACAATTCAAACTTCTTCTTGAATCTTCTAGGGACCTATTCAGCACAGGCTGGACAACAACCACAGCCCACAGGCGGCTTAGTCTACTACGCAATAGCGCCTCGCAGCATCCTAGATGTTACTTTGAATCCTGCAAGAGCAATAGTATTTGCCGTTCTTATGGTGGTGTTCTGTGTCATTTTTTCACTCACTTGGCTTGAAGTGGGCGGGCTGGGGTCATCAACCGTTGCGAAGCAATTGGTGGATTCTGGCATGCATATTCCAGGTTACAGAAGATCAACACGGCCTATAGAGATGGTGCTAAAACGCTATATTCCTGCGGTTACAATCCTCGGTGGGATTATTGTAGGTCTTATTGCGGCGCTTGCAGACTTTTTCGGGGTCTTTGGAACAGGTATGGGTGTGCTGTTGTCTGTTGGCATTATTTATCAATATTACCAGCAGTTAATGCAGGAGCGGGTTGCAGAGATGTATCCGGCATTCCGTCGTATCTTAGGAGGCTAGAAGTGAAAATGGTTAAAAGCCTCGATAACAAACAAATTGGAATAACCAAAAGGATCGAAATGGAGTAACGAAGCATGTTCACAACTTTATTTATAGATTGGATATTAGCGCCGCAAGCGCCATCAGCAACAATTTTCATTCTTCTGCTCTGCGTGTTTCTAACTTTCCTTACTTCTTCTGTTAATCGTCTATTCACTAATCCAGAACAACTACGTGCTTCGAGAAAAGAAATAAAAGAATGGACAGACGCTTTTAAGGAAGCACGACGAAGCAAAGACAAGAAAAAGCTCGCTAAAGTGGAGAAGCAAAAAGACAGAATAATGAAGCTGCAACAGAAAATGTCAATGCAGTCCATGAAAGTGTCATTGCTTTTCTTCATTCCTTTCATCCTCATGTGGCAGGTGCTTGTGGGCATCTACAGAGAACCCGTTGCTTTCCTTCCAGGCTTCGGTCCCCTTCCCATAGTTTTGTGGTACTTTGTATGTTCTTTGTTCTTCAGCACTCTATTCTCGCGGGCTCTAGGTGTGGGAATAGGAGCAACGGAATAAAATGCCACGTCCCCAGTTAAGAACGAGAAGTAGAAAACGAAAATATCGCTCTTTACCTGGTGGACACAACAAGGTTTTATACAAAAAAGAAAAGACTGGCAATCCGAAATGTTCTAGTTGTGGCCGCGATCTCACATTCCTACCTAGTTCAATATTAAAGATTCGTAAACTTCCTAAAACCCAGAGAAAAATTAGCCGCATCTATAGTGGGCAACTCTGCCACAATTGCCTCCGAAACTCGTTAAAACAAACATCCCGAAATCTTTAACAGTAAAGGCGAAAACCACAATGACAACATTTTGCCCTAGTTCGGAAAAGATTGTTCTGTGTATATGTGGAATGGCGGGGTGCGGCAAAAGCACTCTTGCCAAAAAGATTGCTGAAAAATACAACTTGCACTATTTTTCTGGGGGCGATGCGCTGAAAGCCTTAGCGTTAGAGGCTGGTTACAAATCTGTGGATAGAGGATGGTGGGAAAGCGAAGAGGGAATGGAATTCCTCAAAAAACGCACGCAAGATTCTTCTTTTGACAGGAAGATTGACGAGAAACTGTTGCAATGGGCAAAGCAAGGAAACGTGGTTCTCGACAGCTGGACTATGCCCTGGCTCTTAAAATCAGGCTTCAAAATTTGGCTGGAAGCGTCGCCTGAAGAGAGAGCTCGACGAATTGCACGACGAGATAGAATAAGTATCAAAAAGGCGTTCTCGGCTTTAAAGGAGAAAGATGCAAAAACCAAAGCGATCTACAAGAGGCTCTATGGATTTGATCTTGGAGAAGATTTTTCCCCCTTTGACCTTATTCTAGACGTAAATCAACTAAGCTCGAAAGAAGTTTTTCAAACACTCAGCCTAGTTATAGATAGTCTTCTTTGTAGAGCTTGATAGTGAACTTATAAATACTAGTCACTTGGAGTGGAGATGTTTCCCGCAAACCCCCACTTTTTATAACGCACACACGCACTATTCTTTCCCTAGGAAAATGTTAAGCTTGTGTATTCGTTCTGAAATGGCATCTTCAAGCTCTTTGTCATCAAAATCTGAGGAAAGCTTGATTTTTCCATCTACTACTACGCACATATCTTGGACTCCGTATTTTGAAGCTTCTGATGATTTGGTTGACTTCATTTGGATTTCCACCAAATCTTTGAACTCTGTTGTTACCTGGCCCACTTTCTCCATAAGAGGTGTGAAATTGCAGACACAGGAACCGAGAGGCACAAAAACTTCGATTTTCACTTTATTTCTCTTCATTATTTACCAACCTATCAACATATAACCGATCATGATCATTCCAATAACAACAAAAACTATTCCAAAAATTTTTGTTAGCCATTCGCCTGCTACGGCAATTTTTTTGCTTACTGCCTTTCGTGCAGTTGCTAAAATCACGCTTAGGAAAATGACTGGTGAGCCATGACCTAGACCGAAAGCGAAAAGTAGTATGCCTCCGTGGAAAGGTGTCGGTGCACTGAACATGGTTAGCAATATTGCTGGCAAAACCAATGATAGAGAGCATGGGCCCAAAGCTAGGGAAATGACCACCCCGAACAGAAATGAACCTGCAGCATAGTTGTGTTTTGATAATCGAGTCAACGCATTTAACTTCAAAACGTTAATCCGTTCAGTAAAAGAACTGATAGGGTTGCTTGTGAAGTGAATTTCCTTGAACAAGCCTAAGTTGTTGATTCCAAAGAATATGAGAAGAAGGCCTGCAATGCCGAAGAAGAATCGATAGCTAGCTGGATCTACAGGAATAAGAGAGGATACGGCATATCCGAGTAAGAAGAAAACTAGGCACATTGACATGGTGAAACTAAAGCCAATTATGAAGCCCTTTCGTATGCTTTTGCTGATGCCTACCGCGTATGTCAGGTACACTGATATTAGGGCAATTGAACACGGCGAAAGAAAAGTTACAATCCCTAAGAAGAAGAGTCCTAGGGATTCTTCAAACATTTCTCATCAAACCTCTAGGAGTTGATTTATTCTTAGAGACAAGGTTTCCCCTGTTATTGCTTCGGTGTATACTTTGTCTACGTTGAATGTTTTGTCGATAAGAACAATTGTGCCATCCTTGATTGAATATGGTGCATAGGTGTCAACTATATCCATTTTTCCATCAGCATAATCGTTTCCAAGCACCCAAGTAACACCGTAGTTTGCGCGGATTCGCGCAAGTTCGCTATTTTGACATGTTGCCACGGCAACTGTGACTGCGGTGACAGGTTTATTGCCGCAATAGTCGTTACATACATTTTTTAGTTGTTGGAGTTGGTGGTCATTTATAGGATATATTTGTCCACCACAGCCCACAGCCATGAAATGAATGGCAATCACCTTTCCACTAAATTGATCGAGAGAAAACCGAGTTCCGTTTATGTCTTCTAGAGAGAAAATTGGAGCCGAGTCTGTTGGTAGAGGGTTATTGTTCGTTTGACCACTAATTGCTGGAGGGAGTTGGATGTAATATTGCCATGCTCCGTAAGCTACACATATCACGGCAACCAGACAAATTCCGACAAGTATCTTGCCTTTAGGCCATTGTCTCGACTTTCTTTTAGCCTCTCTCTGAATTTGATGAGCTTTTTGAATCTGTCGCTGTCTTTTCTGTCTCTCTTGTTGTCTTTCCTTCAAGCTTTTTTTCTTTTTCTTCTTTGGCAATTCTTCGCCTTCATCATGTTGCAGTTAAAGTTTTTTAGGTCTGAATGGTGTACAATGACTCTTCTCAATAATTTTTATCAAATCGATCAGCATGTCTTGTGCTTCGGCTAACAAATCTTCTTTTTCTTCATCTATAGCTCGCAAGTTTCTTATGTAAGACTCGATTTCCAATTTTAAGGATAAAGGGTCGGTATTGCTCTTTTCTCGCTTGGCATCTCGGTATTTCTTACGTATTTCTTCAAAACGTGCTTCCATAATACCTCAACCTTGTCTTTTTTTACATTCTTGTTGACAATAAGCATGATAGACGCCTTTCCCTCGCGCCCTAATCATAGCCTTTTTCGAAAGCGTCTTCAATCTGTTTTCAATTTTACTTAGAAACGGCATGGGGATTCCCATGAACATGTGCTCTGGAGGAACATCTGTTGCTTCACAGGTTCCGTAGCAACAAGGACTTATGTTCACTTCCTTTGTTATGTAAAGGACAACTGTTACGCCTACGCAGTAACATTGAAATATTGAAGAGCTGGAATTTAACCGTCTCCCAGTTTCGAAAATCCTTGCCAGACAAAGCCACATAATCTGTTCCGGTGACCCTTCAACGATGGCAATGTCAGGCTCTAAGGGAAAATCCTTGAGTGGCTCAGCGGTTATTGCCGAAACAGAGTTTCGTTTCAACCTCGGCATCTTAGCTATGGTGATTGTGGCTGCATCCTTGGTTTGATACAGACCAAGGACATGTAACATTTGACCACTGGAAATCTTTCCAAGGAGTGGACCGAAAACAAACGCGACGTAGGCTTCAGGATAAGCCAGTTTTTCGGTTGTCAGGAGAAGCGTTTCACCGTGTCGTGCACGCATCAAGAACGGGCAATACCTAGACTTTCTGTCAACCAACCTGATGTCAGTGGGTATATTTTGAGAAGGTTTGAAAAGCTTAACAGCTGTAGGTGGGTCTTTTGATAGAAGGATAGCTTGTATCCCCGTTACCGTTTCTGTCAAACTCATCAAACTACCTCTGTTTTCTGACGCACTTCTTCGATCTGGGCAGATTCGATGTTCATAGAAAAATACAAATCGAAATATTTAAAAATATCGAATTATTCCCATGGTGTTAAATCAAAATATTTAAATTTGTTTTGTGACTAATTTCGTTGGAAGTCTTCATACTTCTTGGTAGTCTGATAGGATGCAAGCAACGAAACGCACTATAAAATCTGAAAAAAGGCTTGAAAGGCTCATCTGCTCGAGTCTCCGTCCAACAAAAGACTTAGAAGTGTATGCGGCGGAGTTGAAGCAACTTGCCGAAAAGTCGGGAGACCCAGATTTCCTTAGGAGAAAAAGCCGTTTGCTGAAGGCTCTCGCAAATGAAACGAGGCTCAGGATGTTGAGGCTTTTAAGTATTAGAGAGATGTGTGTTTGTGAGCTGACAGTTGCACTAGATTTGACTCAACCGACGGCGTCCCACCACCTAAACATTTTGCAGAATGTTGGGTTTGTAAAGGATAGAAAAGTAGGAAAGTGGGTCTTCTACAGCGTTGCCAAACCAGAAGTCATCCATGGTCTTTTTAATTTTCTTGAATTTCCCAAATAATATCCTCAACCAAGTACCAGGGCTGCACAGAAGAAAAACTTAAATTGATAGATTTAAATTCTTTAATCTAATACTTCAACTCAACGGAATGATACACATGACCAAAGACAGAGAAGTCAAACTAGGGATCTTCGAGAAGTATCTCACTTTGTGGATCGCACTATGCATTATCATTGGGCTGTTACTTGGTAGGGTCTTTCCAGCCTTCGGTGAGTTTTTGGACTCCCTAAAATTCGCTCAGTTATCCATCCCAATTGGCATCTGCCTGTTTTTCATGATGTACCCAACAGTGGTCGGCATAGCCTTTAGTGATGTTAAAAAGGCTGTAAGGAAGCCGAAACCCATGCTTCTCACAATAATTGCGAATTGGGTCATTGCGCCCTTTATCATGACGCTCTATGCAAACCTAATCCTTCAAGGAAATCCCCAGTACATTACTGGAGTGATTCTTCTTGGCATGTCCCCGTGTACGGCGATGGTCATGTGGTGGATTTTACTGGCTAAAGGAGATCTAGCTCAGGGCTTGATAAATACGTCAATCAATGCGTTAATGATGCTGATTCTTTACGCGCCTTTATCAGCTTTCTATCTTGGCGTAAGCGGTATACCTGTGCCTTGGGATCTGATCGCCCTGAGCGTAATCGTTTTCATAGCCCTTCCAGTATCCTTAGGGGCGCTTTCCAGAAAGCTGCTAATAGGAAGGAAAGGGAAGGAGTGGTTCGACTCCACTTATCTTGAAGTTGTGCGCAAGATATCCATCATTGCCTTACTGCTTACTCTAATCGTCATGTTTTCATTTCAAGGAAACATAATACTTAATGACCCTCTTCTTGTGGCCTATCTTGCCGCTCCAAATCTGCTCCATTATGTCACAATGATTACAATAACATATTCTGTTTCGTGGTTGTCAAATTGGGACTATGCAACCTCGATAGACACTACTCTGATCGGTTCAAGCAGCCACTTTGAAGTTGCAATAGCCGTGGCAACAACTCTTTATGGCCTTAATTCAGGTGCTGCTTTAGCTACGGTAATAGGACCTCTGATGGAAGTTCCGTTAATGCTATGTTTGGTAAGGTTTGGTCTACGAACACGTCATCTTTTTCCCCGCAAAGGGAGGTGATAATTGTTGTCTCGCAAAGATCAGATCATTAAACAAGCATGGCATGGGATTCCACGCGAAGAAATTGAATGGCACCCAACGATAGAACCGGAACTTTGCGTAGGATGTGGCATCTGTCTGCTGGGTTGCGGAAAATAAGTCTACGAGTTTGACTATGAAAAGAATGTTCCAATAGTTGCCAAACCACAGAACTGCAAAGTAGGATGTACGACAAGTGAAAACACGTGCCCACAACACGCCATAAGCTTCCCTCCAATGTCCTATCTACATAAACTAATCAGAAAAAGAGGAGTAATCTCTAAGAGTAAAAATACCTTGATGCATGTGCGCAAAGATGTCTAAGCAATCAAGAAAAGGAGAGAAAATGAAGAAACTCCTTTTGTCTGTGTCAAAAATGCTGGAAGGAGCCAAATGGTCGAGGCATTTGCAAAACCATCAGCAAAAAATGTGAAGGAAAAAGTGGAATTGTGTCAGTGGATGTGCACTATCGCGCTAGGCTTTTTGTTCTTTCAGTGTGTTGGCATCTGTATTGCTCCATACTCTTTGTGTAGTTGCAGATTCTATTCATAGAACATTCATTGATTCTTTGCCTGACACGGCTTTGTTGTTGTGTGCCATTACAAGTGCAGTTGCAGTCACAATCTTGTATTCTCAACCTATCTCGGTCTCTTTCTTGAAGCACGTCGCCATCACACTCGCAGTCTTTAGCCCCAAGTCTTCTTTGGTCTTGTGTTCGGAGTAAATCACCGTTGCTAGTCCCGTTAACATAAGCTTGTATTGGTGTGGCAAGCAAAGCGATAGAGACTATGCCTAAGACCAGAGTTATTCCCGCAATGATTTTCAGTTTATTTTTCATTTCTTCACCTCCATTGCTTTGTTCCAAGAAAAACAAGGTTGCCGCTGGGTTTAGATGTTAAGTGTAACAAAATGTTTCAAATTTTGAAACAACTTATAAACATCATTTTGTCTTCATATTCTTAGAGTGAAATATGCAATCCAAGGCTTTGACTTTCATCGTAATATTTGCATTTGTAATCAGCACTCTCGGCTTGTTATTTTTTGCATTCGACGGAGGGTTTAGCGGGAGAGGTCACGGAATGGGTGGAGGAGAACTTCCAAGGTCTCTATGGCTTGTCTTGTTTGTTGTACCTCTATTTGTCGCATTTTCAGTGTTAGGATACTCTCTAACCTTTCCAAATCTCAGTGTAGAGAAATCAAAGGAAGAAACTTCACCACCCATTGTAAAGAAGGGAGAGTCTACCCTCGATGCAGTTTTACGTGTTCTAAATGATGATGAGAGAAAAGTAACAGAAACCTTAATTGGTGAAGGTGGCACAATGTTACAAAAAGATATTCGGTGGAAAACTGGCTTTTCTCGAGTAAAAACACATAGAATACTTTTTAGGCTAGCCAAAAGAGGAATTGTCTCAGCTGAGAAGTACTACAACACAAATAAAATTGTCTTGGCAAGGTGGCTTACTGGAGAAAAGAAATAACTAGACCACCTAAGGATATAACGCGCCTTTAATAGCCACCCACGAGTTCAAAAGAACGAATCTTAATATCCGTTCTTCCCAATTGAGTGTAAATAAACTTCTTGATGTCTTCTTCTTCAAGATTTAAATTCCTATATTTGTCTTCTCGGATTGGAATTCTCGTACGTCTAAGGCTATCATCTTTGGCTGTATCAATGAATACATACTGCACATTTTCATTAGCAAAAGTAAGTCTCAAAGCTATTGGTGGTCTCGAGAGCGGTGCTTTCGCTTGTGCATAATAAATTTCTTCTGGATATAGTTTTGTCAATAATTCTTTAAACTCGTCCCATGTAAGAACACGCTCAACTTTACAATTCAACGATATTCACCACTAGTCTCAAACTTCTTTAAACAGCGAGTTCAGTAATGATCTTCACAAGTGAATGCTTCAAATCGGGTGTTACGCTATCGATCACCTCGAAGATTTGAGGGTCGGTAACCGAATATAGTCTTCTGTTTCCATCTTTTCTGGCCTTAACCAATCCACGGTTTTTCAGGATTTTCAAGTGTCGAGAAACAAGGGGTTGAGCAATGCCCAAATGAGGAACAACCTCACAGACACATTTTTCTCCGTTACGAAGAAATCGTAGAATCTCAAGTCTCAAAGGTTCTGCGAGAGCCTTGAAAACTTTTGCTCTGAATCTATTTAGTTCGTCTTCTTTCATTTTCATGTTTAATATTAAACTACATGGAAATATTTAAATATTGATATGAGTGTTTGTAACATAAGAATATTTGAATATTGTTATAAACTTGGGGTGAGCGAAATGAAGTACCTAAAAGTCGAGGTGATAGGTGTCAGTCCACCATGTCCACGATGTAAGAAGACTGAGGAGAACGCGAGAAAGGCAGCCTCTAAACTGATCCAGGAAGGGGTAAAAGTCGAAGTCACCAAGCTCGACATAACCGCTAAGGAGACCATATCAAAGTACGGGGTACTGATGTCGCCAGCGATTGCGATAAACGGTGTAGTGAAGGTCATGGGCAAAGTACTTGACGTTGGTGTTATTGAAAGGCTGTTACGAGAAGCGTTGTAAGGTGGGATTCTTGGAGAGGAAGCGGGCGCTTAAGACGACCTTGATGCTCAGCTTCATTCTTTTCTTCGCAATAATGATGGTTCGAGCTATTGTGGGCGCTTACACGCTAACGCCAACATCCACCGCAGAAGACCTCAAAGTCCTTCCTCTCTGGAAAATACCTCTAGTTTACATATGGGACTACGCACAGCACGGTTGGATATGTCTTGGGTTCGCGTTCACAGTTGCCGGCTTGGTCTCTGAATTCATCCCTCAAGGTTTTATGATGCGTTATATGAGCAGCGGAAAGCCCGTATCTTATCTGGTCGCGACGCTTATCGCCCCTCTTTTATGCGTATGCTCCTGCACTATGGTACCGATCTTCGCTGGCCTCATCTATGCTGGTGGAGGCATAGGTCCCGCCCTAACCTTCCTCCTAGTAGCCCCAGCAAATAACATCTTAGCTGACATCGTAACTATTCAGGTGCTCGGCTGGCAAATAGCATTGGCAGACATGGTTGCGGCTGGAATAAGTGCGGTTGTCATAGGATACCTAGTATCGAAGACTCCTTGGGGGAAGAAGTTCGAACGGCAATTCAAAAACAATCAAGGACAAGTCGCCTCCGTCGAACTTATGAAGCAGCCCGTTGACGAGAGACTTTGGAATGCACTAAAGTTTGGTGGGTATCTTGCTAAGCGGATCATCCCAGCCTTCCTCGTGGGGCTTGTAGCTGTAAGTTATTTCCAAGCTTTTTTTCCAGCTGATTTAGTCAAAGTTTACTTAACAGGCGCTTCCGGTGTGGTGCTAGCAGCTCTATTGGGTGGTCCGTTGTACACACCGACTTTGATAGAGGTAGCTTTAGGCAAGGCACTTGTTGATCTAGGAATGTCACCGGGTGCGACAGTCGCTTGGTTGATGGGACAGCCCTATGACATACCAAACTCCCTTTCAACTTCTAGGATAGTTGGGTGGAAGATCGTGATAAGTTATGGCGTCCTCGCATTCGCTTTTGCAGTTTCTTCCGGGCTGATATATAGTCTCCTAGTTGGTGGAATCTGATCAGAAGGGTGAGTAGATGACTGAAAAGCCATGGTTTCCTACGATATATTCAGATAAATGTAATGGATGCAAAGGAGCTTTTAAATGTGCAGATTTTTGCTCTCATGGGGTTCTAAAGGTGAGAGAAGATAAAGCATTTGTCGTGAATCCCCTAAGCTGCGTTTATGGTTGTTCTGCATGTGCTGAATTATGTCCAAACGATGCAATAGCTTTCCCACCAAGAGAAGATGCTCATAGATCGATGAAGAAAGGATCACTATTACATAAAGTCGTTTGTAGAACCTGCGGAAAGGAATTCTTGACCGATAGGCAAACTGAGTATTGTTTTGATTGTGAAGATAAAGTCAAGAATTAAAGAATTTCCTTTATCGCTCTGTAGTAGCTTTCTACCTTTTATGAAAAACATGTGATATGTTTGAACTGGTTAATTGTGGAAGACACTACTGAAACAAAGGAACTCTTTCAATCATCATATGAAAATTTCATTAATCAATGACACTGATTATTGTTTGGTGTCTTTTTTTAGTGGGTCTCGGGGTAGTTCATGACCTGAACAATGCGTTTGTGGTGTTCAACTTCTCCATGGTGTAGGGAGCGAGAGAGAACAAGCTGGGTTGACAAGAAAATTCAATTTGTGGGGGGGTGTAGCAGTGGCGGTTGTTAAAGGACTGTTGGAATTGTTGAAGCTTGAAGGATTGGATTTTCTCAGCCGGAGATTGTGACGCAGCTTAGCTAAAAACATTAGTGTTCAGGACGCACTGTTTACCGTGATTTTGAGATTCAGAGCCAGTGGCAACTGGAACTACAAAGCCTTAGGAACCATTCGGAGATTTTGATGCGAACGGTTAACAGTATGAGCAGATCAAACAACAATTCTACACGAAAAGAAAACAGTTAGCCGCAAAACTCCAAAATCCACTAACGCTAAACATAAGCTTCCACACCCTACGCCACTGGAAAGCTACAATAGAATGCCACAAAACCAAAGACATTCTATACATCCAACAACTCTTGGGACACAAAAATATACAGAACACCCTAATCTACACGTAACTCGTTAGCTTTCAAAGCGACGATTTCCACGCTAAAACTGCCAAAACCTTGGAGGAAGCTTGCAGGTTGGTGGAAGCTGGATTCGAATACGTGACAACAATGGACGGGTATCAAATCTTTAGGAAGAGAAAATAGCCAAACATGGAGTTATGTTGGAAAACCCAGTACTTATAAATATTAGTTACTGAAGTGGCGATATCTCCCGATCTGAGACTTCTAAGGTCCTATATCTTCCACTCCATTCTATGTACTTTATAGCTTATAAACTCAGATAGAAGAAGCTTCTAGAATATTTGAAGAGAGACTACACACAGATATTTTAAAATAAGTGTAACAGAATAAGGAGTATCAGATGTGGCGGGACCGAGAGGATTTGAACCTCTGTTTTAGACTTAGCAGGTCTCTGATCTATCCCAGCTAATCTACGGTCCCGCTGAACATTTATTATTTAAAATCTACCTTAGCAAGTTTTGCAAGCTTATCTCGAGACATGAAACGAGTTACTCTGTGCGTTACTCGTCTCAACCATTCTGACATTTCTTGAGGCGAAGCCCCTCTCTTTTCTTCTCCCAAATATAGCAACATTCCTTCAAGGTCTCCAGAAACAGCGTAAACTGTCCTGATAGACTCTTCAATAGCCATAGAATCTGATCTGAAATATCCCTTTTTACGAAGTATCGCCAACATGTCCAATGCTTCTTCAGACAATGTGATCTTTATTGACTTGAAAGGTGTTTCTTCCGACATTTGATCTCACTTGGAGCATTTTATGCTCCTATTCTGATCTTTACTCGATATATAGATAAAAGCTTTGTGATCAGTTTTGGTGCTGTTGGTTATCTGTAGAAGAGAACTCCAGTTATCAAATGCTAAAAAATTATGACTCTACGACAATCTATCTAATCTCGTCTATAAATCCAAAAAAGGGATCACCCGTCACCACTCTCAAAGGCTAACTTAGTATAATTTAATAGGTTAACAGTACAGACTATAATGTCTACTTCTGGAGTTTCTTTGCTAACTTCTTCCAATTCTCATCTACTATTTCTAACACTCTTTCATTCTAATCTCATGATTTAGGAAGAATCTAACGATAATGTGTGATCTATCCGTTAATACTATCCTCTATAACTCTTCTATACGTTAAGAACTTCAAATATCCTCTATTTTCTTATTAAGATCTAAAGATAGTAATTGTATTGTATAGGGGTGTGCTAGGAGATTAATTAATTGGAGAGGGAACCCCTTCCTTTTCTAGTAATGGTTCTAATGTTGATTGTAGTGATCATAGCAGGAAACTTTGTACTACTTTTCTGGAAATATTTCAATCTAGAGGATGAGTCTACAGAGAGATCCAGAATGAACTTGGTGTCTAAGGAGTCAATCCATTTAGAAGAAAGAGGCTTTAACACTGATAACGTTAAGAAGAGATTTAGAAGTGTTCTCTCTCCCTCTTTCCTACTAGATAGTAATAGGTGTAATGAATATAATATATAACAATCAACTAAGATTCCCTTCCCTCAAACTCTAAAGACTGGTCTCAATAATCAACTATCATAAGTCATATCATAAGGCTATATCACTATCAAGCTCTAGGGAATAATCCTCTCCCATAATATTTTAATCCTCTCAGCATAGGAGTACACACCTCTCTCATAGTAGTCCAATCCAATAGGGGGAGTTAAGAGTCTCATCATTGCATAGACATGGTAAAATGAAGATATGCCCTGAGTGCTTTGAATTACTAAATTATATGAAGACTAGAAAGAAGACTACTATTTGGAAAGGAATCGAAATAGAAAGCTGAGAAAGACTTACAGAGAGAGCTTAAAGAGGAAATGTCAGAGAAGTCATTTTACATTTTTCACATCCGACTTTTAGCTCAAAAGAGCTTTTCTATGAATCTATATCTATTAGTGTGTGTCTGTGTAATTTATGTGCATTGTCTTTAATTTTACACCACAATCATTAGTTGGTTGCGATATGTTTTTGAATAAATTGCGATTAATAATAGTTTGAATCACAATGGCAATCTATCACGTATATGTGCACTACAAAGATAAAGAGGGAAAGGAATTTAGGCAAATAGAATACAATAACAGAAAAGAGACAGTTGAACAACAAGTCGCTATTCCTTTCATGAAAAACAAACCCTTTTTCTGTGTAGGAAGGGTTATTCATCCCTCTAGAATAGTCCAAATTATCATTTTTAAGTCTGAAAAACCAGCCGAAGAATATCTCCTTCCAAATGGAAAGACCATGGGAGTTGAGGATGACATCTTTTACATCGCAAAATGCTTTGCAGCCAAGACAAAAGGAATTTTTGCTTGCACTG
>JAOUKM010000022.1 GCA_029882535.1 Candidatus Bathyarchaeota archaeon | reverse complement strand
ATATAAAAAAGGGGGAGATATAGAGGCTAAGGATTGGAATGAAAGTTTTGAAATAATAGTGAGCAAGTTTGGAGGAGAATAAGAAATGTCAATGTTTGAAGACATCCCAGTTGAAGTAGGCGTCATCTACGAAGGAGATCGAATTCGACGAAAAAATATGCACGTAGAGCTAGGCGGACCAAAGCAAGAACACAAATTCGAACTGGCGCGAGTTAAGAAACCAGAAGAAATAGAAGACGGGAAAGTCTCTATAATTGGACCCGACATTAAAGATATGAGTGAAGGAGGCAGCTATTCTCTAGGCCTAATCATCGAAGTTTCAGGCGAAAAGCTTGAGCCAGAGCTTGAAGGTGTAATCGAACGGCGCATCCACGAATACTCTAACTTCATCGAGGGCTTCATGCACTTAAACCAGCGATACGACATCTGGCTCAGGCTAGACAAGAAATCCTTCAATAAAGGTCTAAATTCGTTCGAGTACGTCGGCAAAGTTCTGCAACGGCTCTTCAAAAGCGAGTTGCCAATCATCGAAAAAATACAAGTAAAATTCATCACCGACCCTACAAAAGTCGAAGAACATTGGAAAGAAGCTCTAGACATATACGAAGCCAGAGACGCCAGAGCTCGAGGATTAAAGGACCAAGAAGTCGACAAGTTCTACGGCTGCACCTTATGTCAATCCTTTGCCCCTACTCACGTATGTGTAATCACACCACAACGATACTCAAACTGTGGTTCCATCAGTTGGTTTGACGGAAGAGCATCTGCAAGAATAGACCCAAAAGGACCAGTTTTTGAAATAGACAAAGGTGAAGTAATCGATGCGGAGAAAGGAGAGTTCTCGGGAATTAACGAAGTTGTTAAACAAAAATCGTTAGGTGAAGTTACAAGAGTTTGGCTCTACACAGCTTTCGGCTATCCCCACACGTCCTGCGGCTGTTTTGAAGGTGCTGCTTTCTACATTCCAGAGGCCGACGGCTTTGGACTAGTTCATCGAGGTTTCAAAGACGTTACGATAAACGGGCTTCCTTTCTCAACCATAGCGGACTCCACGGCAGGTGGCAGACAAGTTGATGGCTTTCACGGCATCTCCATCGAATACATGCGGTCGCCAAAATTCCTCAAAACCGATGGCGGATGGAACCGAGTGGTATGGATGCCAGCTTCAGTGAAAGAACGAGTCGCGGAATTCATACCTAAAGAAGTTGTAGATAAGATTGCAACCGAAAACGACGTGAAAACAATTGATGAACTCAAAACATTCTTGAAAGATCGTGGTCATTCGATTGTTGAAACATGGAAAGAAGAGCCAGTGGCTGTAGAAGAAGCTGTACCAACTGAAGTGGAAGGAGAAATTGCAGCAGGAATACCAGCGGCTACGGTTCCCACCTTGCCAATCATTACAGGGGGATACAAAATAATTCTGAAGGACGCCAAAATCTACGCGAAGAAAGTCATCATACGATCTATGAAAGGTGAAAAGCTTGGTGAGAAAAGAAAATAAAGAAGACTTAGCTAATCTTCTCGACCTCTTAACTCGGTTTAAGGAGATAGAACTTGAAGACGTAGAGATAGAAGTCGGAGACTTGGAGCTGTGGCTTCAATCTGGCGTTGCTGCCACGGCAGGTCTATCTAAAGCTCTAAAAGTTGCTCCACCGTTAAAGGCAAAACCAACCGCTATTCTCCAAGCAGACTTTGCCCCTCCAGTAGAGGAGTATCTGGGGCAAATTGTTGAAGTGACGCTTGGCGCCACTAAAAGTGAGGGTGGAAGCCGTGGAAAATCCATAACAATCGGCGGAGAAAAATCCCCCGCATTCTACCTCTTCGAAAATCCTCCTCCCAATCCGCCAATAATTTCCTTGGACGTTTTCGACACAACAATTCCGTTGGCAAAACCTGTAAAAACGCATTTTAAAGAGGTTTTGGGAGACCCGGTTGCATGGGCGAAGTTGGCTGTTGACAAATATGGTGCAGACATGATAACGTTGCACCTCATCAGCATCGACCCCTTGGTTAAAGATACCTCGCCAAGTGAAGCTGCAAAAACTGTTGAGAACGTACTGCAAGCCGTAGACGTACCGCTGATTATCGGAGGCTGTGGCGACCCAAAAAAAGACCTTGAAGTCTTTGAGAAAGTAGCTGAAGTCGGGGCTGGTGAGCGGTTCATGCTCAGTTCAGTTACGCAAGACATGGATATTGAATGCACATGCGCAGCTGCAAAAAAGTATGGACACGTGGTTCTTTCGTTTACTCCTATGGATTTGAATCAAGCAAGGCAACTGAACCGCCGTCTTTACGATTTCCTACCTAAAGAACAAATTATAATGGATACTACTACAGCTGCTTTAGGATACGGCTTAGACTATGCTTTCACAATAATGGAACGAGCCAGACTAGCTGCTTTGATGGGCGACCCTGAACTGCAACATCCCATGTCTTCAGGCACGACGAACGCTTGGGCTGCCAGAGAAGCATGGAAAAAGATGGATCCTGAATGGGGACCACGAGAGTTTAGAGGGCCAATTTGGGAAACTGTAACCGCGCTTACTCTTTTGTTGGCTGGCGTTGACTTGTTCATGATGATGCACCCCGCTGCTGTGAAAACCCTAAAAGATGTAATAAAACAACTTACCACTGGTAAGTCGGGTGACCCGAAGAAAATTGCAAACTGGGTAACTGCCAAAATTTAGGGGGACATAGAGAAATGTCTGAGAAGGAAGTGAAAAGAACCAGCATAAAGGAAATCAGCCCTATCGACGTCTACATGCTACTCCCAAAAACAAACTGCAAAGAATGCGGTGAACAAAACTGCATGGCCTTCGCCACAAAGCTGGTAAACCGCGAAATGACCTTAGAGCAGTGTCCACCATTGTTGAAGAAAGAAAACGAAAAAGTCTACAAACAACTCTGGGAGATGCTTAAGCCGCTAATAAGAGAAGTTACCATCGGCCCAAAGGAACACGCGATAAAAGTGGGCGGCAAATACGTCATGTATCGCCACGAGTTCACCTACACTAATCCCACAGCCATAGCCATCGATGTTACCGATGAGATGTCTGATGAAGAATTGTTGGAGAGAGTTAGGAAAACGCAGCAGTTCAGTTATGAATACATAGGGACAACATTAAAACTCAACATGATCGCTGTGCGTTCCACCTCTAACGACCCGGAAAAATTCAAGGCTACAGTGAAGAAGGTTGTAGAAAACACTACGTTGCTCCTCATTTTATGCTCCTTTGATTCAAAAGTTTTGAAGGCAGGTTTGAAGGCTGTACCTAAAGCTAGACCTCTTCTTTACGCTGCTACGAAAGAAAACTGGAAAGACGTGGCTGAGCTTGCCCTCATGTATAATTGTCCTCTTGTAGCCTTTGCTCCAAATGACCTTAAGCTTCTCCGATCACTGTCTAAGACTTTAACAGAATACGGCGTGAAGGATTTGGTGTTGGATCCTGGAACGTTGCTTGGTGAGGGACTTGGAGACATGATTAACAATTTTACCATGATTCGGCGTGCAGCAACTAAGAAAGGTGATGAGCTTTTTGGCTTTCCACTGATTGGTACTCCCATAACGGCGTGGATGGAGAATGCAGATGCTCCGGTGGAGATTGCGGAATGGAACGAGGCTTATTTAGCAGCGACACTTATCAATCGTTATGCTGACATTTTGATTTTACACAGCACTAAGGGGTGGGTGCTTCTGCCTAATGTGGTTCTTAGAGAAAACATTTACACCGACCCGCGTAAGCCAGTGGCGGTTGAGCCTGGACTGCGGATGCTTGGAACTCCTAGTGAAGGCTCGCCGGTGATGTTTACAACGAACTTTGCCCTTACGTTTTACACTGTGGCTTCTGACATTGAATCGGCTGGTGTCGACTCCTATCTTTTAGTGGTCGACTCAGAGGGAATTGCTGTAGATTGTGCGGTTGCGGGGCGAAAGCTAACGGCGGATAAAGTGGCTGAGGCTATTAAGGAGGCTAAGATGGAAGAGAAGGTAAAGCATCGAAAACTGATTATTCCCGGGAAAGCGGCTCGACTTAGCGGAGAGATAGAAGAGGCTAGCGGCTGGGAAGTAATGGTGGGTCCTAGAGATTCCTCAGACATTCCGAAGTTCCTACAAGAAAAATGGAATAAACACTAGGTTGGAAGCAACTCTGTCTTTTTCTATGAATAATAATGGAAAAACAAACCTTGAAAATGGAACGAAGTTAACACAAAATACGTAGTTTCACCTATTATGCGCGTGCGATCCCATTTTTTGAGGCAATTCTAGTTTTTCATTTCCTTGTCTCGGCATATCCTATTTAGCTATACATTCAACGGTGCTTTTAGCTATATGTGACGAGTTGTTTTCGACTACTTTCAACTTGCCATTTCTTCCGATTCTTAGCTGCTTTTCACCTCGAAACACGGTGACCCTTGCGTTATCGATTCGAACTTCGTCATTGACGGAAATACTGTGGATTCGTTCGTTCCATAAAGGCACTTTAATCATGCTGTTTTTGTCAAAAAGAGTTGCAGTAGCCAAAAGGGCATACTCGTTGAGTCTAGTTAGAATCAGTTTTGGCTTTGAAATTTCGGTGACTCGCGCTTTTAGGCTAACTCCTTTCATTCCAACTTCTAAATCCTTAATGTGGACGCGTCCAGTTTTGGGCGCTTTTCTATTTTTCATTGCCGCGATGTAGTTAACGCTCTCACGCAAAAAATCAAATCGGTCTAATGGATTAGGCTCTCTGAGGATTTCTTCCTGTATCGGAAACTGTGCTACCACAATGTGGTCTTTAGTTACAAGAAAGATGCATCGGTCGTTTTTCCTTGTGCGGGATTGAATAGTTAATCCTCGACACATGGCTTCTCCGTTTTCCCGTGCGTGTACAAATGCGTTGAAAAACTCGGTTGCGTCGATTTGGTGTTTCGTGGAGAGTTTTACAAGGTATTCGAGAGTTCTAGCGTCAGATCGAGTGTAATGGCAACCCCTGGGACGCCCCCTTACACTCCATATTCTATTTCTCACTCCAAGCTCACCTTTGAATAGTAAGGTAATCTTTGCTCTTTAGCAATTCAGCTTGGTTTCTTCTGCCCAGTAGATGTCGCCTGGTTTGTCTGACTGAAAGCCCCAAGGGGAAACCAAGACGATGTCACTTTGTCTAATCCAGAATCGTCTCTTCATCTTGCCTCGGATTCTGCAAAGCCTTATGTGACCGTCTTGGCACTTCGCTCTAATTCGATCGTTACTTAGCATTTGAATGGCTATGCCTAGTACATCGTTTGCAACTGGGAGTACAATATTTCCAAAATCCTCTTCGCTGATGATTTTTCTTTTTCCCATCCCTGAATTCACCACAATTGGGCTGGTGTTTCTAATTCTTTTATCGCAGTTTTGGTTAGGGCTTTTATGCTGTTTAACTGTGTAAGTTCTCCATAACCGACAATTGTTATTGCTGTTCCTTCGCGTCCCATCCTTGCTGTTCGTCCGATTCTGTGAAAATAGACTAATGCGTCCAATGGGATGTCATAGTTTATTATATGTGTTATTCCCTGAATGTCTAAGCCTCTTGCAGCAACATCAGTAGCCACGAGCAATTTTAGTTTTCCTTTTCTAAACGAGTTGACAACGAAGTCTCTATGCGATTGAGTGAAGCCAGCATGCAACGGTCTTGCGTCATATCCTTGTGCTCTTAATCTGTCTGCTAACATGCTTGTGTATTTGCGCGTTCGGCAGAATATTATAGCGCGTTCTATGTGGTTTTCGTCTAAAATGTTGCGTAAGATTCCAAATTTGTTCGCAGGGTTTACAACCATGTAGTATTGGTCTATCTGTGTAAGGGCTATTTCATCTTTACTTACTAGTATCTTTTCAGGTTTTTTCATGTATCTGTCGCATACATTCATTACTGATTGGTCTATTGTTGCCGAGAAAAGGTTTGTTTGCCTGTTTGCTGGAGTCTTTGAGAGTATGTATTCTATATCATCTATGAATCCCATATCAAGCATTCTATCAGCTTCGTCGAGAACAACAATGTTTACTGATGCCAGATTTAATGTTCCTCGTTTCAGGTGGTCGATTAAGCGACCTGGTGTACCCACAACAATGTGGACACCTTTTTCCAATTCTGATATTTGCTTTTGAATGGATGCTCCGCCGTAGATGGGTAAGACTTTAAATGCTGCATATTTGCCCAATCGGCTTATGTGCTCTGCAACCTGTATTGCGAGTTCACGCGTTGGCTCTAAGATCAAGCCTTGAACGCTGTTAAGCCTCGGGTTCAGGCACTCAACCATCGGAATTCCAAAAGCAGCAGTCTTTCCCGTTCCAGTCCGAGCCTGCCCTATAACATCTTTGCCTTTTAACAACGGGGTTATCGCTTGGGCCTGAATTGGAAAAAGGTCATCGAATCCAAGCGCTTCAATGCCCTTCATTACTTCTGGGCTCAACGGCAAATCCTTAAAGAATTGCACTTGCATATGTTTCATTCCTCCTATCACAAAAATTTCACGTGCAGTTTCTAAAAAGCCTTCAAAAAGCTTCTTCAATTCAAACATGAGTTAATGTGACATTTACACTAAACAGCATCCTCTTATAAAAGAGTTTGCTGAGCGCGAGGGAATTCCTACATGCATTAGGAAAATTTTGGGCGCGGCTTTGTGACGCCACCAGTGGCATACGCGCATTTTCCTTCTTTTTCTATGTTACCTTATGAAAACGCTTTAGATAGGCTTCTGTATCTGGAAAAAGAGACTTCACTCTGCTGTGTCTCCTCTGCGAGTTAATGTTATTAAACAACAAGACAACTTCCCAAGGTCTACTGAAGCTTTCCACTTTTCCATCAGATCGTTTTCTAGTTATTTTAATGCAGTCATCAACAATGCAGCAGAGAACACAGGCGCCACAATACACGCACAAGTCTTTGATTATACCGACTTTTCCGTCCTGCCAATACAAAGCCTTTGTTGGGCAAGCTTTGATGCAGAGCTCGCATTCAAGTCCTTGGCACGTTCTTTCGTTGATGCTTATGCATCCCTCTTCAAAGAACTCCTTCACATTTAATAATTCGAGAAGTTCCTCTCTTTTTCTCTTTTCTCGTTTTTCTGAGGTTTCAAGAAGAAGCTGAAATATGTCTCCTTTAGAATTTTCCTTCTTTTTTGGCACTCAGCTCAGCTCCTTCTTGCCTTTTTCTACTCGTCGGTTGTTTTTTGTTGTATAATAAGATGATGAATGACATCTATTTATTTTGGATTAAAGCTCTAGTTGTATAGACAATACGGGAAAGATGGCAGAGGCTATGCAGCTCTGTGTAATTTACAACGACGAGTTTGCTGAGCGAGTTATGGGAAACCTGATTAACACGTCAAACTACTGCAAATCATGCGGCTTCACATGCGCCTACTGCAGACAACTCTACAGCTCCTTCGCAGCAGACATCCAAGCAGTCTACAAGACCCCTACAAATCTACCTGCTTTTGTTGACGAGCCAGAAAAATATTTGCCCCACGACGTACCCAACTGCGACGTCATACTAGCTATTGGACTGCATCCAGACATACTAGCATCAATACCAACTCTTGCAAAGAAAGCAAAAGCGAAAGCCATCATCGTTCCTTTAGAAAATCGAAACTGGTGCCACCGCGGCTTGCAAAGACAACTCGAAGAATCACTAAACGAAAAAGATGTTGAATACGCGTTTCCAAAACCTTTCTGCATGCTACAAGAAACCGGAAAGCCAGCCATAGACAGTTTTGTTTGGCGATATCAGATAGGAAAGCCTCTTGTTGAAGTGAAAGTTGAACGAGGCAGGATTACTGACGCCCAGGTTTTGAGAAGCGCACCATGCGGTTCAACTTGGTATGTGGCTCAGCAAATTAAATGGACAAAAATCTCAGACATCGAAGATACTGTGGCAGTGGCACATCACGCCTTTCCCTGTACAGCAAGCATGGATGTTGACCCAGAGATTGGACAACCCATTCTTCATGTGGCTGGTTTCGCTATTAGAGAAGTAGTGAAAGACGCTATAAAACGGGCTCAAAAGGATGCGTGCGAGTAGTTCTCGATTTCAAAAATTTTATAGACTGATTTGCTCACTAATTAGAGCCAACTAGAAGGGGCACAGCAATGGAATATATTAAGATCAGTGCTTTTGATTGTCCAGACGCGTGGTATAAAACCTTAAACGCCATATGGAATAAAGGCGACATCTTCGAAGTATGCTACGGCTCCGAATACGCCAAAACTAAGAAACTCAATATTTCCATAGAAATCGCCAAGCCAGAAACTAGACCACTCGTTAATGACAAGGCACCCTGCGACATGAAATATGTGCAATGGTACGCACTAAAATATTTGTGGTCAGGCATAATTGAAGATGAAACATACACTTATGGCAGTAGACTGAGAAAACCCATAGACCAAATAGAAGAAGCAATCAAGCGCTACCTTGAAGAGCCTGCGGACAGACAAATAACGCTAGCAGTACGATTGCCTGAAGACATAATGAAACACATCAATGACAGAAAGCATGAGCCACCGTGCCTAAGCCTAATCGATACAGAAGTCCTTGAAGGTAAGCTTCACTTGACATGCTACTTCAGATCCTGGGACGCTTATGCAGGATTACCCGCAAACATCGCCGGAATTCAATTGCTCAACGAAGCCTTCGTCTCCGAAATCAACAGACGGGGAACCCTTAAGCTGAAAACTGGCAAACTGGTTTTTCACTCTAAAAACTGCCACCTCTACGAAAGACAGTTTAAAATTGTGGAAGACTTGTTGAAGCCAAAAAATGATGACAGAAGAAAAATACTCAGATCACAAAACCAACCAAAATAGTAAAGACACGTGCGTTTCTATTTGATAGTATTTTATTGTTTCTTATACTTGTTGAAATTTTGAAAAAAGTTATCAGAAAAAAAGTGTGCCTCTGCGTGATTGATAGTGAGTCCGCTAGAACTGTGCGTGCGTATATTCTCTAGTCGCTTTTTCACGTCTATTCCTTCTTAAGTGGTAGCTCAGTCTGAACATATTCTTGATTGTACATCTTCTCAATTCTGAGGAATCGTCTTAAACCTTTTTTCGTTTTCCTTTTGTAGATGTGAATCTCTCCTTGAAACAGATCTAGAATTGCCTGAACTTCTTGTGGTGAATGCATATGTGGGTTCATTACTGCCAATGTGGTGAATCCTTTTGATTTAAACTTGGGAATGAGGGCTGTCAACCATCTTCGGGTGGAAATGGCATGGTGTTGTAGCAGAACGTCGGACACAATTTCTATGCACGCTCTCATTGTTCTTTTCGACATACTGCTCAGTTTTCGAAGAACTGAGGTTAAGGCAATGTCTATCTCTGTGAGATTTTCAACACCTTTTAATTTGAACACGTTAGGCAAGTCTCTGACGATTGCGTCTGCTTCAGGGTTACTTATGAAAAGGTAGAAATTTGAGGGGTAGTCTTCCGCAAGATCCGCTGTTGTTTTCGCGTCGATCGTAACGTACAGAGTGATTTGATTTTCTTCGATTCCCTTCTTTAGATACCTCTCTATTAAACGGTCTTTTTCATCGCATGAGGGTGAGGTTAGTATAACTGCATATTTTTCCGGTATTCCGCCAAGCAGCAAGTTATCAAGATCTTCAGACCCTGTTTTGATGTGTTTTCGGGGAATTGTCTCAAAAATATCAATAGCCGGGGGGCTGGGCTTATCTCGTAAATTGGAAACTTTCAAAACGTTTTCGCAGAGAATGATCAGCTTTTCACATTCTTCAACCATTTTCTCTAAGGATCTTTTGCTTGCTGTATCCTTATCTTGTGCCAGAAATCTAATTCTTTTGAGTAGTGAAAGATCCTTTTTATCCAGTTGGAATTCACTTTGTAGTTCTGTTTTGATTTCTTCTCGTCGCAGCAAATTCGAAATCAGGTCAATGTTTTGTTGAAAATCCTTGAATGGCAGATACCCAAACTCGCTAATGGTAACCAGCGATATCTGCTCAAGAAATTGAGTAAGAAGACCACGGGCTGGATCGTCCGCATCTGACTTCAATGAATTTCGATATCCCTCTAGTGCAGAAATGGCTCTTGCCAAGTGATCTCTGATGAAGCTTCTCGGTGATCCAATGTCAGTGTACTCTGAGCGAACCAAAGCGTGTATGTATTCTCTGATTGCAGTTTCATGTGTGTAGTTCTTTGGGTTTCTAGAGATTACGTTATATACTGTAGAAGATAATTTGTCAAGTAAATTTCGTGTTAGCTTCAGTTTAACCTCGCGATCAATTAGAGTCTTAACTAGTTTGAAATTCGCAGTTTTTATTTTGCCATCACTCATTGCAATTGCCAGGATTTTCGGGTAAGACAGTCTATAACTTTCTGCAGCTTTCTCGTTGTGTCGCTTCAATTGGTTATAGAGAATTGATTGGATCTCAATAGTTTTCATTCCTTCCTTGAGTCGGGGTTCAATACTTTCAATTGCCTCGATTGCTTCTTCAAATGTGATTCCTAGCTTGGGATTTAGCAATGATTTGAAGATTTTTCCGATGCTAAAGGGCTGTTTTTTTCTAGTTCCTGATTTTATGACGTAACCTAAGCGCTTGTCAAACCTTGTCTCAAACAATTCCTTGAAGCTTAATTGCTTTAAGCCTGAAAGCACATTTCTTTCTAACAGAATAAAATCCAGAAAAGCCTTTACTTCTGGTATAATGGATCTCCTTATTCGAAAGCCCTCTTCTTTGGTGTGACCCCTTTTCCCTGAGGCAATTGACTCCAATATTCCGATTGTGATGAATGTTGAGATGAGATCTCCAATTCTGTCTTTGTAGTTGCCACCTTTTGTAGTTAGTTTGGAGGAGATTCGAAGCTTCTTTGCTAACAATTCACCAATTTGTTTTCCGCTAAGAGGTGATCTTTCGGCGTCCAGCAATATTTCAAGAATAAGCAACGAAGTTACGGGTCTCTGTCCGATAGTTATTAGAAATAGAAGGGATCGAAATGGTTCAACCAGAGTTCCATCATCTGATCTTGCTTTAGGGAAGTTACTCAAAATTGTTTCTTCTAATTCGACAAACTTCCTCCTTTCATTCCTAAACTTCACTTTACCTTTATCTTCTAGTAAAATCGCTCCAAATTTTGTAATTTGATCTTTCAAGGTCATCCGGATTAGGTAATTCCCGAACTAATAGATAAACAATTTGGGGATGTGCGCAAAAGTGTAAAGCGCTTCGGAAAAACGTTAGTTTCTTGGAGAATTTTTTCGCTTCTTCTTTGAAAGCTTAGCCAAGAGAGTTAGCGCAAAAGACTCTTCATCCACCGCTTTGGTTCTTAACACTTCAGCTTCCACCGCGCCATCAAAAATTTTTTCACCTTTTTCGGTTCTAAGGATTACAAATGTCCAGCCACTAAGTCCTAAGCCACCAACGGAAATGTCCGCTAGTTCGGCGCTGAAGTCGTTGCAAAGACGGCAACTCTCTCTGGTATACTGCTTTGCCTCAGACAAGGAAACACTCTTCACTTCACCCGACTTCAGAGATATAAGGACTTTTCCTTTAATATTCATCTTTTCAAAATCATTCAAGTTGAGATCCATGTTTTTCTTGAGGTGCTTTTCAAAAAGCCCATCGTACGTGAAGCTTTCTGTGCACATTAATCCAACCGTAAATTGCAACGGGTTGGAATACTTCTTTAGGGGAAACATCTGTATTTTCCGAATTGCATGAATCTGACAGGGAGTGCCCACAAAAGCCAAACTCTTCTTTCTTTGTTTTACACCTTCTTGCAGAGCTAACATGTTTGGCGAGTAAGAGTATCGGGTTCCAGCGTTTTCCAAAACCTCTTTCGGGGTTGTCGCCAGTTTAGGCAGGGGATAAAGAGGTTTATTTTCCGCGAGCCCTGAAAGGGCTACTCCTTCAACAATACTGTTTTGCAAAGCATAAGTAAGAATGGCGGTGACAACACCTCCGTCCTGACAATGTTCTAGTATTTTCTTATCCGTTGCTTGAGCCAGAACAAGGCGACGATAGATGCCGAATTCCTCATTTTCTTTTCTTTGTCTTCCAAAGACAAATTCTTCTGCCTTAGACCACAGCCAATCATATTCTGGGCAAACCTGAGGGCAAATGCCACAAGTTTCACATTCTTTCACGAGTCTCGGTTGCCCCTCGTTATACTCCAAACAGTTGAAGGGACACACCACTACGCAAGTGGCGCAGCCTACACACCGACGAGTTAAAACCACATTTTTTTCCAAGGAAGCTTCGAAGCCTAACTTACGAGTCTGCATACTTAACCCCTAAGGAGTATTATTGTTTGAAGCGAAGGTCTACATAAGCTTCTCGGAAAAGTAATAATATCTTGTTGCTTCTATTGCTCTACAGCCTCTTTGAGCGGCGTCAATCCAATGCTTTCTAGCTTAGCTGTAAAGCTTTTGAGAACTTCGCTGAGATACTTTTCATTGCCTACAGAAGATCGTTCCATCCGTAGCCTGTCAGGCTCGATTTCCACAGCTTGAAGCCATTCTTTCATTTGCTTGACACGTTTCTCGGCGGTAGAGCTGCCAAAACCGTAATGGCAATCTTTGGAGTCACAACTTACAATTAGAACTCCATCAGCGCCGAGCATATAGGCATGTAGGACATGTAGGGGGTCAACTCTACCGCTACATCTTACAGGAACAACGTTGGTGTTTTGTGGCCATTCAAACCCGTTTGCATTGTAGGACCAGTTGCAAACAAAAGCTAAGATTTGAGGCTGCTTTTTGGCTGTCCACAAGGCTGCAGCGTCTTTTATTTGAGCTGAAATCTTCTCGTCAGAGAAGATCTGCATAGTAATTGCTTCTGCTGGACATTCTACTGCACATGTTCCACATCCCTTGCACAAGACTGGGTGCACTTTCGCCACAGATTTTTCCACCTTTATAGCGTCATATTCACACACTTTCTCGCAGTTGGCGCATGCGATGCATCTATCCTCGTCCACAAGTGCGTTGTCTGCTTCGCAAAGTTCTTCCATTTCCAAACATTCTGAGCAGGGACCGCAAAAGAGACATCTACGGGCTTCCAACAGCCCAGCATCTAGCGTCAAACCTAGTTCAACTTCTTTGAAACAACTCACTCGCTCCTCAGGTTCAAGGTAACGCATCGTTTGTCTCGGCTTTTTCTCCGGAATATTTTTCTCTGAAACCCACGTTATCTCAGGAACCTCTTTTGCCCTTCCAGCCTTAAGGTCTTGGCCATTTATGTACCGATCAATGGATACTGCTGCTTTCTTCCCAGCAGCAATGGCTTCAATTACAGACGCGGGTCCAGTGACAACGTCGCCTCCAGCAAAAACACCCGATAATTTTGTCTCAAGCGTAGCTTCATCTACAGCAACCCTGTTTCTCCTTACCAACTCAACTTCTTTTGGTAAGAAAGAAATGTCAGGGATTTCACCAATGGCAAGTAGCACCGAATCAATTGGAACGACAAACTCTGATCCTTCAACTGGTACAGGCCGCCTACGACCGCTTTCATCTGGTGGTCCCAAAGCCGTCTTGATGCATTCTATTCCAACAACTTTACCATTTTTTCCAAGAACTCTTTTTGGCGCAGCAAGAAAATGAAACTTGACTCCTTCCAGTTTTGCCTCTTCCACCTCTTTGTGATGAGCAGGCATCTCCTTCTCTGACCTTCTGTAAATTATTGTCACTTCATTTGGAACAAGGCGTCTGGCTGTTCGGGCAGCGTCGATAGCAACGTTTCCACCTCCTATAATGGCAACCTTACATCCAAGTTTGGCATGTTTTCCAATATGTATGTCTTTTAGGAAATCGAGAGCGTAAAAGACACCGCTTAGTTCTTCACCTTCTAGGTTTAGGTTGACACAGCGGTGGGCGCCTGTCGCAATGAAAATTGCGCTGTATCCTTTTCTTTTGATTTCATCAATAGTTGTATCCTTACCAATTGTTGTGTCAGTACGAATTTCCACTCCAGTTTCTCTAATGTATTCGATTTCTGCGTTCAACACTTTCTCAGGCAGCCTATATTCGGGGATGCAGTATCTTAGGCTACCTCCAGACTTTGACGCACTTTCAAAAACTGTTACTGGGTATCCCATTTTAGCCAACTCGTGGGCCGCTGTAAGCCCTGCTGGTCCAGAGCCTATAACGGCGGTTTTTTCGCTGTGAGTTTTCGGTACTGGTTTTGGCTTTTCTTTCATCTCAGAAGCAAACTCGTAGTCGGCAACCAAACGTTTAAGAGCACGAATACTGAGTGGTTCGTCAATGTCTTTTCGAGTGCACGCATCTTCACAAGGACTAAAGCAAACTCGACCGCAAACAGACGGAAAAGGAATAGACTTCCTAATAATTTCTAGGGCTTCTTTAAATTTTCCTTGAGCAATAAGTGCAATGTAGGCTTGAACATTTATTCCTACTGGGCAAGCTTTACGGCAAGGGGGATATTTTTTGTCAAGTGTTTTAGAAATGGTGGCCGTAATATAGTCCTCCTGCAGTTTTTAACGAGTTTTAGTCCTAGAGAGAATCCTAAAAGGAAAAGAAACCGCCATATTAAACTTGCGCACAATATTACCTATAATAAATACTAGGTGTGTTTCATAGGAATTTTTATATTATTGATTAAACTTTCACTGATTTTCTCTAAGGAGCGACTCTGGGTTGATTATAGTTCAGCAAAAGCCCCTAAAAGAAATTTTTGAAATGACAAAGAACCTTAAAAGCCTTCTGATTGTAGGTTGTGATGGATGCGCTTCTGTAATTCAAGTAGGCGGTGAGAGACAAGCAGAGATCTTAAAGTCTTTGTTAGAAATGGAGAGAAAAGTGAAAGGAGAAGAGGCGCCCAACGTGAAGGCTATATCTATCCTGCGTCAATGCGACCGACAAATTACCTCAACAGCACTTAAACCCTTAATAGAAGATTATGATGCAGTTATTTGCCTAGGCTGTGGAGTGGGAGTTCAAACTCTTGCAGACCTTTACAAGACCAAGCTGATTATCCCAGAAAACGACACAAAATTTCTCGGAATGCACGATACCAACGCAGATAAGTTCTACGAAATGTGTAGAGCATGCGGTGACTGCATTCTCTTCGAAACCGGCGGTATATGCCCCATAACCCGATGTGCAAAAAGCCTGCTAAACGGTCCTTGCGGAGGGCAATCAAAAGGCAAATGTGAAGTGGGCGGATGGAAAAATGACTGCGCATGGATTCTCATATATAACCGCCTAAAAGAGCGAAACCGTTTGGATCTATTCACTAAGTTTAGACCCCCTAGGGATTATCGAGTTTCAGAGCATCCACGCGAACTCGGTGGCGAAACAGAAGAAGAGGAGGCTACGGCGTGAAAAGAGAAGCATACGGCGAGTTAATGAAGCAGATAAATGCTGGAAAATTTGTTTTCACGGGTGAGCTTGAGCCGGTTAAAACCACAAACTTGGAAGAAATTATTGAAGGAGCAAAAATCTTGAAGAACCACGTGGTGGCTATAAACATTACTGATAACCCTACTGCATTCGGATATATGAACGCGCTTGTGCCCTCATATTTGATTCAAAGAGAGGCTGGCGCAGAAGCTGTTTTTCAAATGACAACTCGAGACCGAAACCGCTTGGGTTTAATTTCAGATGTGCTGGCTGCAGGTGCTTTGGGGATAAAAAACATCCTAGCCTTAACAGGCGACTACACAACCGTCGGCGACACTCCTCAAGCTAAACCAGTTTTCGACCTTGACTCCGCCACCTTTGTATACATGCTAAGAAAAATGATAGATGAAGGCTTAGACCTAAACAACAACGAAATCGAAAACCCGCCCAAATTCAACATCGGCGTTGCTGCTGCCCCAAATGCAGACCCGTTAGAACCAGAACTTTTAAAAATCGAAAGAAAAGTAAAGCTGGGAATAGATTTTATTCAAACTCAATGTGTCTACAGCGTTGAACAGGCTAAGAACTTCTTAGAAGCTGCTTCTTATCTAAATACACCCATACTTATCGGCATTGCCCCGTTCAAATCCGTTTCTATGATGAAGTGGATGGTCCAATTTGTGCCAGGCATAAAAGTTCCAAACGAAATTCAAGAGACTATTCGCAAGGCTAAAAAGGCTGGTGGAAAACAGGCGGTGTATGAGGCGAACATCGAGATTTTCGGAGAAATGCTGCGCGAGATTAGGAAAACAACTAATGCCTCGGGTATACATACCATGGCAATTGGCTTCGAATGGATTGTTCCTAAGATAATAGAACGTGCGGGAATTTAGCAAACAACAGATTTAATATCTAATTTGTTTTATTCAAGATAACGGGTCTTGAATGCCTGGAAAGATTTCAGAACGGGATGCAAAGCTTCAAATATCCAAGTATTTTCCGTGGTGCCCTTTTTGCTGCTTTGAACATCTGAAAATCGATGTGAAGCCTGAACGCAATTATGACTATATTATTTGTGACAACTGCGGAGCTAAATGGGAGATGATTGTTCAAGAAAAAATCAGATCCGTGAAACTGATTGCTACAAGCATTGACTGGAAAGGAAAAGACCTGCTAGAGAAAGAAATGGAGCCAAAATTCTGGCAAAACAAGGCATGGCTCTGTGTTTTAACACGAAGAACCCCAGAAAAGCGTTCATGACTTTGCGCGCGCAAAAAACCTTGCTAAGAAAAGAACGCTTAAGTCGTGAGAAGATTATTTCTTTTACAAATCATCTTGCAGAAGAGGGGTTGGGGTTGAAAGAAGTGACTTTGACAATCTCTGACGACATATTTCACTATTTAGGCTTCCTTGAAAAATCTCGTTTTATTAAAAGCAAAGAAGAAGCCTTAAGCACAGCATTGGAGTTTTACAAAATGCTAGCTATGCATGACTGGTTGCCTTTCACCTACCGCATGGGCGGTGGACGGGTCATGCTTTTGGACACTACTATGATTCTAGATTTTTTCCACCTGCTGACTAACCAAGAAATCCTGAGTGCTGCGCGAACATCTGCTCTAAAACGTAAAGTAACAAACCCGTTTTTCAAGGATGTTGACTTTTCATGTCCTGAGAACTGGTCCATAGTTTTACGAGAGATGGAAATCATGGGATGGGGCAAGTTCACTCGGTTTCGAAATAAGATACATGTTGAGTCATGCGTACTTCCAGCACAGTACTTGCAAGGGTATTTCGAAGGGATGTTTGGACAACAATTCAGTTTCCATCGATTTAAAATACCAAATGTTATGGTTTTTGTTGGCAAGAAGAAAAAGAAAGAATGAAGTTGAAGTAAAGTTCTAAAGCCCTGTCCATGGACATCGTTTATAGGGTCCAATTACAATTGTGACGATAGTGCCTAAAATTCCTTCAAGTTTTAGCTCTTCTTCGAGAAAGGCGTTTAAATCTTCCATCTTCTCAAAGATAACTTCAGTGACGATATCAGTGTCACCACTTGTTCTGTACACCACTTGTGTATCTGGATGCTTCGCAAGATGCTCAGCAATGGCTTTTAGCTTGGCAGGCTCCACTCGTAATCCTATGAACGCTTTGATAACCCTGCCCAACTTGTGATAGTCCAGCACCACGGTGAACCGCTCAATGACGCCATTTTTCAAAAGCTTGTCGATGCGTCTCCTAACAGTAGCCTCATTGGCATTTACTTCCTTCGCTATCTGCACTATAGGTTTTCGCGCGTTGGTCTGCAATACCCTGATAATCTTCATATCTAATGCGTCGAAAAGCGACAATTCTCACCACTTCTTATCTAAATACTAACTATTTGGCTCACCTATTTATACGCTTTTTGTATCTATTCTCCATAAACATATACAGGATTCTAATGCATAGAAACGTCTAAAAGCGTTGGTTGGATTGCTCGAATTCTTCATACAATTAGCCTTTTGTGGCTGAGTTGTTATGGAAAATTTTATCGAAATGACGAATTCTATCACCAAAAACCTTATTTTCCGTTAATAGCATATATACTTATGCGCAATTTATTGTGGAGAATTTAATATGGCTTTAGAGAAAATCGTTAGGAAAATTCCATCCTCATCGTGGGAGACAACCTCAGAGAGGCTCATTGACATTGTTCTCAACTCACCAAATGCCAACAGAATGCCCAGTGGCTTGGCAAAGACCATACTTTATTATTGGCAGAGGGATCAGCTTGCTACGGAAGTCGGATTGCAACGGCTTCTTGAGGCTTCTATAACGGTAGATCCCGAGAAAACGATCGATGTCTTAAGGGAACTGGGTTTTCAAGAACTTGTTACAGTGCTTGAGAGTCGCTAAAACTATAAAGCCCTATTGCGAATTCGTTAAGTCGGACGAGGGCAAGCGTTCCCTAAGAGGAGTCACAAAAGAGGCATTCCTAAATGATCAACTTTGGCATTGAGTTTGTGCCTCGCGACCTCTACTGGAAAACAACCTTCTACGCCATCCAAGCAGAAAAAACGGGATTCAACACTCTCTGGATCACAGATCACTTCAACAACAGAAACGTCTACGTATCGTTGGCGATAGTTTCAGCCTATACTGACAAGATAAAATTTGGTCCAGGCGTAACCAACCCTTACATGGCACATCCAATAGTAACTGCTCAAGCAGTATCGACACTAAACGAGATAGCTCCGGGCAGAGTGGTTTGTGGGATAGGTGTTGGAGACAAAACGACATTGGAAATGGTTAGTATGCGACCGTCTAAACCTCTTGCAACTATAAGGGAGTCAGTTAGAATAATTCGAGAAATTACTTCTGGGAAAAACTTGGAAATGCAAGGTAAGATCTTCGCAGTTTCGGGCGCCAAACTAAATTTTAAACCAACAAGCAAAATTCCGATATTCGTAGGAGCCCAAGGACCCAAAATGCTGGCGCTGGCTGCAGAAATTGGCGATGGCGTACTAATCAACGCTTCACACCCGAAAGTCGTGGAAAATGCCATTGGATTCGTTAGAGAAGGAGTTGCAAAAGCAGGAAAACGACTAGAAGACCTGGAGATAGCAGCTTATACGTCTTTCTCAGTTGCAAGAGAACCAAACAAGGCAGCAAAAGCAGTCGTTCCAGTTGTGGCATACATCGTGGCTGGATGCCCCGAAACAGTTCTTCAAAAACATGGAATTCCTATGGAAACCGCAACAAAAATACGCCAAGCCATAATCCAAGGAAAATGGAAAGAAGCCTTCTCACAAATCACCGACGAAATGATAGAAGCCTTCTCGGTATGCGGCACTCCCGAAACAGTCGTAGAAAAGATTGACAGCTTGGTCAAAGTAGGAACCACCCAAGTAGTTGCGGGGTCGCCAATCGGACCTAACATACGCAAATCTATTAACATAATTGCCGCAGAAGTATTTCCACACTTTAGAGACAAGGAGGACAACCAGCATGATTGAAGCTTATGTCTTGTTAAGAGTTAAGCCAGGTATGGATAGATCTGTTTTTCAAACAGTTAAAAAATTGAAACAAGTGAAAGATATGGAAACTGTGTATGGTGAGTATGATTTACTGATGAAAATACAGGTAAAAACCATGGATGACTTGGACGCTTTTATTTTTGACGCTGTCAGGGCAATACAGGGCGTAGAGAGGACGACCACTCTGATAACTATTGAGCCACCAAATTAAGCTGAGAAGGAAGAAAAATGGAAGGCAGGAAACCACCCTCAACTGTTCGAAGTGTTATGGCCAAACCTGTTATCACCATAAAGAAAAATAGTTCTGTACGTGAAGCAGCTGAAATCATGAGCAAGAAAGGTGTGGGTTCTATCGTAGTTAATTCTGAAGGTAAACCGGTAGGCATCGTTACCGAGAGGGATATAGTAGAAAGAGTTGTGGCAAGAGGACTTGATGCTTCGAAAGTGCAAATGAAAGAGATCATGAGTAAATCATTGATCACTACGAAAGGCGAGATGCCAATAATTGAAGCAATTCGGATGATGCAAAAGAAAAAGATTCGGAGACTTTTGATTATGGAAAACAAGAAATTAGTTGGAATAGTTACTCAGAGAGACCTTCTTCGTGCCCTTGCGTTTCACGTGTTGATCTCTTTCAGACCTCTACTAGAAACAGGTTAGGAAGCAAGCAAATGATTTCAGCTTTAACGTTAGTTAGAGTTTCTCCTGAGAGGAATGTGCACGTTTTCGAAAAAATAAAGAAACTTCCAGTGATAAAAGAGGCAACACTAGTCTATGGCGAATACGATATCATCGTAAAAACTAGGACGAAAAATATGCAAGAGCTGAACAGTTTCATCTATAACGTACTCCGCAAAATTCCCTATGTTACTATGACAACTACTATGATTGTAGCAAGGATACCAAAGAAAAAAGAGATTATTGCGCACGCTTCAATGAAATAAATTATATAGGCACATGCAATAACTTTGATTAAGCTGGGGTTTGCTTGGACAAAGTCAAGATAGGAGTTTTCAAATGTGGCAACATTGGAACCGCCCCAATACTAGAGTTACTCCTTGACGAATTAGCTGACCGCAAAGACATAACAGTGCGAACGGTGACAACTGGTTCAAAAATGGATGTGGAAGCCGTTGAGGATGCCATAGAAAAAATTTTCGAATTCACTCCTAACATTGTGCTTTTCGTTTCACCAAACACATCTGCACCTGGACCTGCCAAAGCAAGAGAAGTTTTATCGAGGAAGAAAGTGCCTGCAATTGTTTTTACAGATGGGCCAGGAAAACGTGTAAGAACTGAGATGGAAGAGCAGGGTTTGGGCTATGCGATAATTATGGGTGACCCGCTTATTGGTGCACGAAAAGAGTTTCTTGACCCGATAGAAATGGCGATTTTCAACTCAAACGTGATTAAAGTTCTCGCAAGCACTGGAGTTTTTAGGTTAGTATTCCAAGAGATCGACAAGCTAATCTCCGCTCTAAAAACCAAGTCAACTCTCTCTATGCCTAAGCTAATAATCGACACTGACAGCATTCGAGATGCTTCAAATTTCAGAAATCCCTACGCAAAGGCTAAAGCGATGGCTGCATATGAATTGCTAAAGAAAGTTGCTGAAATCAATGTTCGAGCGTGCTTCATCGAGAAAGAAAAAGAAAAGTATATTCCCCTTGTTGCTTGCGCACATGAAATCGTTCAAGCAAGCGCCAACTTAGCCGAGGAGGCTAGGGAGATGGAAAAATATACTGACACGTTGTTAAGAACACCTCACGCTATGGACGGTAGACTTAAAATAAAAGATAAATTGATGCTTCCTCCTGTGGTGAAGGAAGAAGATTATCAAAAAATGGATTAAGCAACACGAGAATCTAACTCCCGAAAAGTCATAGAACATTATCATCGGAGCATTATACGAAAAAATGGAATTTATTAGGATGAAGCTGCCATTTTAGATAGAGATAAGAAAGTTTTGTGAAGTGGAGGCAGCTTCAAAGGTTGGGCGTTGAAAACCTCGACAAACTCTTTAATCCCAGAAGAATAGCCGTTATCGGAGCAAGTGACAAAGAAGGCTCTGTAGGCGCCAAGCTACTTCGAAACCTAGTTGGAGTGGGGTACAAAGGGGAAGTCTACCCCGTTAACCCTTTCAGGCCCGTAGTACAAGGCATAACCGCCTACCCGACAATCGAAAGAATCCCGCGACAAGTAGACCTCGCAATCATAGCAACTCCCGCACATACCGTTCCCCAAATTGTAGAAGAATGCGGAAGAGCAGGAGTTTCAGGACTCATTATCATTTCAGCGGGCTTCAAAGAAGCCGGAGAAGAAGGAGAAAACTTCGAAAAACAAATTCTCGAACTCAAAAATCACTATAACATGCGCATGATAGGCCCCAACAGTCTCGGAGTTATGCGTCCAAGCACCAAACTAAATGCTACTTTTGCAAACAAAGCAGCTAACCCTGGAAAAATAGCGTTTATTTCCCAAAGCGCTGCGTTGTGTACTTCTGTTTTGGATTGGGCTTCTGAGGCTCATGTGGGATTCAGTGCAGTGGTTTCAGTTGGTTCTGTGTTGGACGTAGATTTTGGAGACTTAATCGACTATTTTGGGACCGATCCCCAAACAAAGAGCATCGTACTTTATGTTGAATCTATCAAGAACGCAAGAAAATTCATGAGCGCAGCGAGAGGCTTTGCAAGGGTTAAGCCAATTGTGGTGGTGAAAGCTGGAAGATTCCGTGAAAGCGCAGAAGCAGCCATATGTCATACTGGCGCTATGTGTGGAGAAGATGCCGTTTACGACGCCGCTTTCAGACGAGCTGGAATCGTCCGTGTTGAAGCAATAAGCAACCTCTTTAACTGTGCAGAAACATTAGCCATGCAGCCAAACCCGAAAGGTTCAAACCTCACCATCATCACCAACGCTGGCGGACCAGGAATTATGGCGACGGATTCTCTGATAGCTGAAGGTGGAAAGCTTTCACAATTAAGCGACGAAACTGTCCAAGCTTTAAATGAAGTTTTACCCTCTTACTGCAGTAAGTTAAATCCCATCGACATTCTAGAAGAAGCCACCACAAATAGATTTAGAAAGGTAATGGAAATCTGCTTTAAAGATCCCAACACTGACGGCTTCCTAATTATTTACACTCCTCAAGGCGCATCCGACCCAGTTGAGACTGCAAAGACAATAGTGGAACTTTCAAAGAAAACAACGAAACCTATTCTCACCTCCTTGATGGGTGAAGATAGCTGTTGGAAAGCTAGAAGCATTTTACGTAAAAACGGCATTCCAGCATTCACGACTCCTGAACAAGCAGTCTCTACGTTCATGCACATGTGGAGCTATGCACAAAATTTAGAGCTTTTGTACGAAACTCCTGAAGAACTTTCAATCGAATTGTCAATTCCAGTATTTCTTAGAGTGATGTTACGAAAAGCGTTTGATGAAGGACGCGAAGTCTTGACGGAGCCGGAGTCAAAGCAGTTTCTTCAAGCATACAAAATTCCAACGATAAAATCTGTGGTTGCTAAAACTCCTAAAGAAGCTGCAAACACTGCTTCAAAAATGGGGTATCCTGTCGTAATGAAAGCTCTCTCACCGCAGATAACTCACAAATCACGAGCAGAAGCCGTGGTTCTAGATGTGCGCTCGGAAGAAGAGGTTGAAGAGTTTTTTGAAGAATTGGCTCAAAGAGTCAAAAGGCATAAACCCAAAGCAGAATTCCAAGGTGTAATACTTCAACCAATGATTAAGAATAAAGGATATGAGCTTTTAATTGGCTCTAAGAAAGACCCGCATTTTGGCTCTGTCATTGTATTTGGAATGGGAGGAGTGGCTACCGAGTTACTGAAAGATATAAGCATAGGGTTTCCGCCGTTGAATCAGGTGCTTGCGAGAAGGTTGATGGAGAAGACGGCAATATCCAAATGTTTTTCTGACTCAGACAATCATCGTGTCAACCTAAAACTTCTCGAAGAAATCCTAGTGAAGTTTTCTCAGCTTGTAATAGACTTTCCTGAAATAAAAGAAATTGATATAAACCCTCTCATTGTCGACGAAAATGACGCTGTAGCTGTAGACACTCGCATAGTGATAGATACAGAGAGAATCTCGACCAAAGTTCAGCCCTACGAACACTTGGTAATTACCCCTTACCCAAAAAAGTATATTACTCAATGGAAACTGAAAAATGGAGACCCGGTTGTTCTTCGTCCAATAAAGCCTGAAGACGAAGCCTTGATTCACACGCTATTTCAGTCCTTTTCTGAAGAAACAATGCGTTTCCGATTTTTCCAAATAATCAGAGAAATGCCCCATGATACTTTAACTAGATATTGCGACATAGATTACAACAGAGAGATAGCCATTGTAGCTGAAGTAGAAGAGTGTAAAAAAAGAAATATAATCGGTGTGGCTCGACTTATTTTGCAGCCAGGCCAGAAACGTGGAGAGTTTGCGGTTGTTGTTGGAGACCAGTGGCAGGGGTTTGGATTGGGGTCTAAGCTTGTGGATTGTATAGTTGAGATTGGTAGAGACATGGGGTTGGAAAGTGTTTGTGGTGATGTTCTGTCTAGGAATCTTAAAATGTTTCGTTTGTGCATGAAGAAGGGGTTCAAAATGGAGCCTGTGGATGAAGAGATTACGAAGGCGACGTTGGACTTGAAAGCCTAAGCTTGCGTGTCTATCTGCTTTTTTGTTTTTCCAGTCTTGCAAGTTTTTTTTTCTTTTTCTTGGCTTTTCTTTCCTTCTTTGTTAGAGGTTTGGGTTTTTTTTCTCGCGTTTCGCCTCTCATGCTTTCACTCATAAACTTCCCTTATAGTAAGGGTAGTTTGAAGATATTTTAGAATTTGCATGTCTAAGAGGCAAGTGGGTGTCTGGAAACCATGGAAATAGGAGCTGGCAATGCTTGAGGTAAGCTTGTTAATTTCTGTCAGCTGTTATTTCCGTTCGAGTTTTGAGCTGATGGCGCCGAAGATTGCTCCTGCTGCGCCTATCCAGGGTCCTATTAAAAGGTTTAGTGTTTGTCCTTCAAAATTTTCTATGCTGACGAGGGTGACTATTATTACCATTACGGATATAAAGAAGGCTATGGCTGAGGTGATTGTTGCGAGTTGTATTCCTACTTTGTAGCCTGCGATGTGTATTGTCCCGCCGAAGATTGTTAGGACTGCGAGGAAAATTAGGGTCATCGGGATGGCTACTGCTGCTTGGTTTTCGGCGTGTGTTAACTGGTTGATTGCTGTGTATTCTGTGGATAGCCAGGGGAGGAACAGCGCGACGAGTAGTATGACGCCTGCAGCGATGGCTACGCCGCCTTGAACGAGGATGTCTTCAAACTGTTCTTTTTCTGGTTCAACCAACTAGAACACCTTTCTTTGATCTTGGTATTCAATTGTCATGTTTACTTTATAATTTTTGTTCAGTCTTTGAGTGAATAGTGGAGGGTTTGTAGGCGATCGTTGGTGTGGTTAACGTTTAAATTTTGCTTTGGCGATTTACTGTTCTGGTAAGGATTTTGAGAGGATGCCTTTGGAAGATGTTGAGGTTGTTGTTGGGGTAATTTTGGATGGAGATAGGTTTTTGGTTGAGCGTCGTATGTTGGATGAGGAGGTTGATCCGGGTGTTGTGTGTTTGCCTGGGGGTCATGT
>JAOUKM010000021.1 GCA_029882535.1 Candidatus Bathyarchaeota archaeon | reverse complement strand
GTAACTAGTGGGGATATGGATCTGGATGTACTGAAATTCGACTTCATATTTGCCGGATCTGGAGTGTATGGGCAGCTCCCAGGTAAACCCATGATTGAACTTCACAGGAGGCTCCTGCAGAAATACAATGAGGAAGGCGAGGTAAAACTTACTTCCCCACGAAGACCTTCGGCAAACGTCGTAGTTTATTGTACTTATGGAGGTATGCACACGGGTATCAATGAGGCAATTCCAGCGGTTAAATTCATGGGACAATTATATGACCACTTGGGTTACACTATAGCGGGAGAATGGTACATAGTAGGAGAATATAAGACAAATAGATTCCGCGACCATTCAATCAGTGGGCGTTTAGGTGACATTCAAGGAAGGCCAAACACAGAAGACCTCAAGGAAGTGGCTGAAAAGGTGAAAGGCATCTTTAAAGCATTCTCATTCTAGCGTGCGATGCGTACGCCTCGACAAAAAATGAGAAAAATGCGAGTGATGTCTCCATTATGGGTGGAGTTCAAATACCATCCCTGGCACCTTGTGTCTATAATGAATGCAAAGCAACGTGCTCCGCGGCTTGTTCTCTGCGTAACTTCAAATGAAGAGGGTAGAAGACTTAGGCTACTATGCACAGACGCACATTTCATTTTCTGACGGTTTTTTTACCGAGTTTCAGCAAATATGAAGAATGATGGTATCCTATCAAATTAAAATGCGCGCGCAAACCGCCCATAGAATGTGAAAAAACTTTATGAAGTGAAAGGACATTATGAGTATGATGAGTCGGAAAGTTTAAGGGAGGTGAGTTAATGGGAGAAGACCTTATTTTAGCGACGATGCCAATGATCCCGAAATATGAGGTTGAAGAAGTTTTCGGAGTTATATATGGTTCCAGTACGAGGACAAGGGGAGCGCTGGGTAGATTTGTTTCAGGCATTCAATCTATTACTGGAGGAAAGGGCACTGCATACGCAGAGGAAGTTGAAAAAGCGCGAAAGGAGGCTCTAGAAGATTTAAAGAATGAAGCTAGAAAAATGGGAGCTAACGGAGTTCTTTCCATAGACTTTGAAACCTCAGAAATTCTGGAAGGATTTATTCTCGTAACTGCTTATGGAACAGCTGTCAAACTGAGAAAATAAAGATCCAAAGACTTCCATCCATTCCAAAGCGAAAGTAAGCTGTATACTTGTGCTAAGGATATGAAGTTAAGCGCGCGTTTACACTGTCGCCACTGACTATTACGTGATTGTTGTTACCCAGAATCTCCGAACTACTGCTTTGCCGACAAGCTCTATCCAAGTTAAGACAATGGCGTTAGCCAGCTTGGTTACGGCTGCAGCGTAGTCTAGCTTCCACACACACAGCTTCCCCTCATCGCTTAAACGTTAAAATATCCAAACGGTAATAAACTCTGTAAAAGCTGGAACAACTCATGCTAACCTCAAAACGCGAAAAACGAGACAACCAGTTCGGCGAATGGTTTCGCCAAGTGCTAATAGATGCAGAAATCTTAGACTACCGCTATCCAATCAAAGGCTGCGGCGTCTGGCTTCCCTATGGCCACAAGATGCGCAGATTAGTCACTCAGCAGCTCAGAAACTTGCACGACGCCACAGGACACGACGAAATTCAATTTCCAATCATGGTCACTGAAACCAACCTCCGCAAAGAAGCCGCCCACATCAAAGACTTCGAAAACGAAGTCTTCTGGATAACCCACGGCGGCTTAAAACCATTAGAAATCAGATACGCACTAAGACCAACCAGCGAAACAGCAATCTACCCCATGCTCAAAATCTGGATACGAAGCCACGCTGACTTGCCAAAAAAACTGTACCAAATCGGAAGCGTATTCCGCTACGAAACAAAAACCACAAGACCCATTATTAGGGTACGCGAAGTAACGACCTTCAAAGAAGCACACACTAGCCACGCTACGCTTGAAGACGCAGAAGCACAAGTCAAAGAGGCCACTCAAATCTACAAAGACTTCTTTAACGCTTGCGGCGTCCCCTACGTAATTAGCCGCCGCCCAGACTGGGACAAATTCCCGGGCGCTCTCTATTCAATCTCTTTCGACGTCATTATGCCTGATGGACGCACCTTGCAGTCAGGCACAGTGCACAGTCTAGGGCAAAACTTCTCCAAAGCATTCGACATCCAATACGAAACCTTAGACGGCGAACACGAATACATCTGGCAAACCTGCTATGGCATAAGCGAACGCGGAATCGGCTCGATAATCAGCGTTCATGGCGACGATAATGGCATTGTATTAACGCCTCTGCTTGCCCCCATTCAAGTCATAATTATTCCGATACCGCATAAAAAAAGCCAACAATCAATCATGGAAGCATGTGAGCAAATTGCCGAAAAGCTAAAAAGCCTAGGCTTCAGGGCTGAAATTGACAAAAGAGAAGAACTAACTCCAGGTGCAAAATTCTTCCACTGGGAACTCCGCGGCGTTCCAATTCGCATAGAAATTGGTCCAAAAGACGTTCAAAAGGAACAGATTATCCTTGTACGCCGAGACACCTTCAAGAAAGAAGCCTGCAAGATCAGTGACTTGCCATCCCAATTGCCCCAGCTAATGGATCAGATATCAACCGAAATGCGAGAAAAGGCTTGGAAATGGATGAAAAAGCGAATTTACAGAGTAGACAGTTTAGAAAAAGCAAACGAACTGTTAAGGAAAAGAGCTGGAATTATAGAGCTCTTCTGGTGTGGTACAGAGGAATGCGGGCACAAACTTGAAGAACGTGTAAATGCTTCTTTGCTAGGAACGCCAGTTGACATCGAAGAAAAAATTGAAGGCAAATGTCTCGTGTGCGGCAAAAAAGCGTCAAATTTAGTGAGAGTGGCAATAACCTATTAGAAACAGATTAAAACAGCAACTTTACAGCCTCTCGCCCTTTCATTCCCTGCTTTATGCCCTTCATCTTAGCTTTAGACGTAACCGCCTTAACTTCTGCATCAAGTACATCATCAAAAGTTTTAACACCGCTAACCATCGCCGCTGTCACACCAAGCCTCTCAGCCACATCCACATTTAAGAATCCACACATAACAAAGCCCCTCTCCCCGATAACTGCAACGAGAGGAGGAGAATCCGGCAAATCTACCTTCAAGCCCAGCGCAGTTTTCCCATCAACTTTCAACTGACCAACTTCAATCATCATAACCACCTAGTTTCTTACTTTTCAGAACCACGTTTTAAATAAAGATTGCCACCATAAACACTACCGCGAAGCAAAATGCTGACACGCTTAAAAAAACAAGTTCAATCCATACTCTCAACAGAGGCAAAACTGCTACACAATCTAGGAATGACGCCGAACCAAATTAGCGCAATAGGAATTTTCCTAGCTTTTCTGGCCGGCTGCTTTTACTGGGTGTGGCATTACAATCATCTTTTTCTCATCGTCGCACCAATCTTTTTCCTACTCTCAGGACTCTGCGACGCCTTAGATGGAGCTGTCGCAAGACTCCATGGCGAAACCACAGTCTTCGGCGGCTTTCTAGATTCCCTGCTTGACCGCTACGCAGACGCATTTATTCTGGTAGCCATAACGGTCAGCGGCTTATGTGATGTTTTCTGGGGTTCTGTTGCTCTTGTCGGCTCTTTACTGGTAAGCTATGCCCGTGCAAGAGCTGAAGCTGCTGGAGCCAAAATGGAAACAGTTGGTTTTGCAGAGCGAGCGGAACGAATACTCATATTGACAGCAGCTAGTTTTGTTGCCTTCTTCTGGCTGGACGCACTATGTTGGAGTATAATAATTGTTGCTGTCTTAACAAATCTCACCGTGCTTCAACGCACGGTCCACTTCTACAATGCATCCAGAAAAAAAGAAAGTTAGTATCTCTTCCCTCGGCGTCGTTTTCGCTCGTTTTTAGCTCGCACTTTCACCACACCATGATGTACGGCGCATGAAACACAGTAATACTTTGTATCCACAGGTGCAGCGATGTAAGCGCCTTTTTGCCGTAGTTCCTTAGCTAAGGCATAATCCACCATTGAAACTCTCTTTGAAACACGCTTAGCCTTGTCACGAGGCACGAGTTCACCGCAGCCACTGCACTGAACCAACGCGCTTTTTCCTTTGCCGCCTTTTGATCTTCCGCGGCTTTTTCGCTTAACTGGCAAACGTTTCAAGTCCCTTTTACAAATAGTGAATTGCAGAAGAGACTTATATATCCACGCTTGTTGATCTTAACAAATATATGAGTTTTTCAAAGAATTAATATTACGTTACGTTTGCAAATATTGAACTTAGTAACCTGAGGGCAGTATGTGTTTGACCTAGTTACAGTCGGCCATTTTGTAATTGATCTAATAATTTCGCCGAGAATACCCTGTCCAAAAACAACATTGGGTGGCCCCGCTGCCTTTGTTTCTCTAGCAGCAAATAAGCTAGGTGCAAACGTAAGCGTAGTTTCTAAGGTAGGAAAGGACTTTCAGAAACATCTTGCATGGCTTCACCAAAAAAATGTAGACTTGTCGCAGGTGAAGATTGTGGAAAACGCCTTCACAACAGCTTTCTTACTCACGTATGACAATGGGAAACGAAAACTTCAACTGAAAAATAGAGCGCCTCAAATTTTCTCAAAAGATATATCCACCTCTCTACGCGCCAGAGCGATTCACGCAGCACCAGTGGCAAACGAGCTATCGGTAGAAGTGATTCGAAAGCTGAGAAGCAGGACGCCGTTATTATCCGTTGACCCTCAAGGATTTCTGCGGGAATTCGACGAGACAGGTGGTGTGAGACTAAAAAAGTTGAGCGATATGAGCTTTCTCCAAAACTGTGACGCTTTCAAATCGACAATTCAAGAAATTAAATTGATGACTGGACATGCTAAAATTAGAACTGCAATGAAAAGGATTCATAAATGCGGCGTGAAAATAGTCTTGGTTACGATGGGCAAGAAAGGGATACTAGCACATTTTGGCGAAAAATTCTATCATATTCCCGCCTGCAAACCCAAAATACTCAAAGACCCAACAGGCGCTGGCGACGTTTTCATTGGTGCCTTTCTAGCGGAGTACATTCGTAGCAGAGAGCCTTTGTGGTGTTGCTGTGTCGGTTCAGCTGCCGCATCCTTTATCATAGAAGATGTTGGTTCTCGGCGTTTCGGTGAAAAGAGTGAAGTCTACGAGAGGGCAACTAAAATATATGAGAAGGGAATTAAGCCATTGCCAGATGATACTGTTGTTTAGAGGGTGCAATTGTTGGGAAAAATCGATAAAGGCGTAAAATGTAGTGTTTCAGGCTGTGAAAAAGACGCGGTTCGTTCTATTGCCGCGGGTAAAGTTACCGCCGCTGGGTTAAAAATCGATGAGGAGAGGAGAGCATATCTCTGCAAAGAACATTATAAGGAGTTCAAGAAAGCCACAAAAAAAGATAGAACGCTGGAAAAATGGAGACATCAAGGCTCACGTTAACGCGAGGATTTGTTTCGAGAAAGCAGAAGCAACAGTTTTTCCAAAAGCATTTTTAGAAAGCTAACCAAATTATAAGAAAGCCAATTAAAGCTGGATGACTAATTTGCGCATACTTCAACTACACTCAAACTACATCAAATACAAGCCTATACAAAAGGAAATCGACTTAGCCGAAGAGGCAGAGAAGAAAGAAAGACGGATAGAAGAAGTTGTTGTCCTTTTTACCGCTATTGAAGAGGGTGACAACAAAACTGCAGCAAAGCAAGCTGTCGAGGAAGTTCAAGATTTTCTAGAGAAACTCAAAGTCAACAAAATTCTAATCTACCCTTACGCACACTTGAGCAGTGAATTGGCAAAACCCGCAGTGGCGCTCAAAGTCATTAAGGCAATGGAAAAATATGCAAAAGAAAAGCGCATAGAAACCTTTCGCGCACCTTTCGGCTGGAACAAGCAATTCACCATTTCAATAAAGGGACACCCATTAGCAGAACAGTCAAGAGTTATCCAGCCAGGCGAAGTGAAAATAGAAGAGAGAATTTCTGAAGCTTTGAAAGCTGAAGAAAAAATGAAATCTTCTTGGCATATTCTGCAACCAGACGGAAAATTAGTGCCTATTGAAAAATTCGATTTCACAAGGCATGAAGATCTCGAAAAATTCGCTAAATACGAAATTTCGAAGATGCAAGCAAGTCAACAAGCGCCTCCGCACATAAGGTTGATGAAAAGACTTGAACTCGTTGACTATGAGCCGGGTAGTGACCCAGGAAACTTGAGATGGTATCCGAAGGGGCGGCTAGTCAAGTCTTTGATTGAGCAGTTTGTCACAAGGACTATGGCAGAGTATGGTGCTATGGAAGTTGAAACTCCAATTATGTATGACTTTCATCACCCCAGCTTAAGCGACTATCTAGACCGATTCCCCGCAAGACAGTATACCCTAAAGTCTGAAGACAAGGACCTTTTCCTCAGATTCGCTGCATGCTTCGGACAGTTTCTCATGCTCCATGACGCCCAGTTCTCGTATCGCCAACTTCCGCTAAGAATCTATGAGTTGACGAGATACAGTTTTAGGCGAGAGAAAAGCGGCGAAATAACTGGGCTACGACGACAACGCGCCTTCACGATGCCGGACTGTCATGCACTCTGCCTTGACTTGGAACAAGCAAAGAAAGAATTTGTAGTCCGGTTCAAGTTGTGCATGAAAGTCCTAAAAGGTTTTGAGCTGGGAAAAGAAGACTACGAATTAGCGATAAGGTTTACAAAAGATTTCTACGAAGAAAACAAAGATTTCATAGTCTCGCTGGCAAAGTTATTCGCGAAACCAGTTTTAATTGAGATGTTCAAGGAAAAAGCGTTCTATTGGATTCTAAAATGGGAATTCAACTTCGTCGACAACCAAAACAAAGCCTCCGCTCTATCAACAGACCAGATTGACGTGGAAAACGCCTGCAGATACGACATCACCTACATTGATGAAAAAGGTGAAAGACAACATCCACTAATTCTGCACTGTTCACCGAGTGGTGGAATTGAAAGATGCGTCTATATGATGCTAGAAAAGGCATATCGGGAGCAACAAAAAGGGAAAGCTCCTATTCTTCCTCTCTGGCTTTCACCTACACAGGTCAGAGTTATACCTGTATCAGACAAGTTCATGAAAGACGCTGAAAACATCGCTGAAAAAATTGCCAAATATGAAATACGGGTAGATTTTGACGACCGCTCTCTCACACTGCAGAGGAAAGTTAGAGAAGCAGAAACCGAATGGGTAAACTACGTAATAGTTGTCGGTCAAAAAGAAATTGACTCAAGGATTCTGCCTGTTCGAGACAGAGTTGCTGGAAAAATCAGAAAGATGAAGCTTCAAGAGCTGGTGGATAACATTTTGAAAGAAAAAAGAGGCAAGCCTTTCAAACCGTTACCACTGCCTAAAAAATTATCTCAACGACCTCAATTTTATGGCTAGGCTACTTTACAAAAAGTATATCAAGTAATTGCGGATATTGTAGAGAATCTAAAAGGGGATGCTAAGAATGGAGAAGGAGCTTCTCATTTACGTAGATGGAAAGTACTATCCAAAGTCAGAAGCGAAGATTTCAGTCTACGACCATGGCTTCCTCTACGGAGACGGCGTATTTGAGGGAATACGAGCTTACAACGGCAGCGTATTCAAACTAAAGGAACACATCGACAGACTGTATTCATCTGCACGCGTCATAATGCTAGAAATTCCGATAACGAAAGAGGAAATGATTAATGCTGTTATAGAAACGCTGAAGAAAAACAACCTTACCGAATCGTACATCCGCCTAGTTGTTTCCAGAGGTTTAGGTGACCTAGGTCTTGACCCTCGAAAATGCCCCAAACCGACAATAATAATCATCACCGACCGGATAAAACTTCACCAGGGAGGAGCGAAAGAAGAAGGTTTAACAGCTATAATTTCATGGGTCAAACGAGACGCGGTGGATGCAACATCGCATGAAGTGAAATCTCTAAACTATCTAAACAGCATACTTGCTAAGATTGAAGCCAACAGCGCAAACGTCGATGAGGCGATATGTCTAAACAAACAAGGGTTTGTGTGTGAGGGAGTTGCAGAAAACATATTCGCCGTATCTAATGGCGTAATTATAACTCCGCCGACATCTACCGGTGCTTTACGCGGAATAACAAGGAATGTAGTCATTGAAAATGCGAAAAAACTTGGATACACGGTGGTTAAGAAAGAAATTACACCTTCAGACCTATTCCTCGCAGACGAAGTGTTCTTTACAGGAACAGCAGCAGAAGTAGTTCCAGTGAAGGAAATAAACAAACGAAGAATCGGAGACGGAAAACCTGGCCCAATCACTCGAAGGTTGATGGAAGAATACCAGAAACTGGTGAGAGATCCTAAGGAAGGTGTGCTTATTCGCTGAAAAACGTCTACTCTGGAATAACCCTTAAGACTTCATGAATTTTTCTAGCCTGTCAAACGCATTTTCCAAGACTCCGATGGGCGGCAAGAAGACCCCTCTGACATGACCTATGCCATACGTATTACAAAAGCCTGAACCATGCACAAAGAGAACACCCGTTTTTTCCAAAACGTCAAGAACAAATTCCAAGTCCGTCTTCCAACGGTGTCCAACATCATGTATTCTTGGAAAAACGTAAAAAGCTCCTTTCGGCTTCGTACAACTGATTCCCTCAATTTCGTTTAAGCGCTTCCAAGCGTAATCTCTTCTTTTACGCAATTTTTCAACCATCTTTGTAATGTGTTCTTGCGATCCATTCAAAGCCGCTACACCTGCCTTTTGAACAGGAGTATTAGTGCATAGTCTAATACGAGATTCTTTTTTGACGCTTTCCTTTAGCATCTCCAACCTTCCTTCTGGGTCGTGGAAATAGAAGTATCCCAGTCTCCACCCAGTAGCTAAGTAAGCCTTAGAAAAACCATTCAGCCCAACTACTGGAAAGTCCTTTGCAATGGAAGCTGTACTTATAAACTGTTCTTCATACACTATCCTGTCGTAGATTTCATCAGACAAAACCAACAGGTCATTTTCGGCTGCTAAGTCAACAATTTTCTTTACTGTGTTCTCGTCATACACGGCGCCGCAAGGGTTGTTTGGATTTATTATCACAATGCCTTTTGTCTTTTCAGAAATTTTTAACTGCATATCCTCAATGTCAGGCTGCCATCCTTCTTCTTCAACAGTCTTGTAAGATACGGGTTTTCCCTCAAAAAACTTGGCATACGAAGTATACGGCGGGTAGGTGGGACCAGGCACTAGAATTTCGTCGCCTTTTTCGATTATCGCTGCCATAACCATGAATATACCTTCAGAAACACCTGTAGTGACTATGACGTTTTCGGGTAAAATGTCAATGTTGTTAACACGTTTTTCTTTTTTGCAAATTGCTTCTCTTAGCTCTAAAAGTCCCTCTGAAGGACCGTACCAATTTTCTCCGGCTTTTACTGCCTCAAAAAGAGCCTGTTTAACGTGTTCAGGTGTATCGAAATCGAATTTTACCGGGTCGCCTATGTTAAGGTAAGTTATCTGTTTTCCTTTTTTTTCAAGTTTTTTGGCGAATCCAATAACGTCTCTAATTGCGTATTTTATTGTGCTGGTTCTTTTAGTAACTTTTAATGGTGTTTTCAAGTTGTTCACCTATATTATGAGTTTTTCTGGCTCCACATGACGCTTTGCCATGCCAAGGTCGCTTACTCTAAACTTTTTGTCCCCATAAAGGTTTGTGTATTCTTCACCTTTATACAAGGCTGCGGCAATTTGGCCTATAGCATCACCTTTCATGTTCCCACTGCCGCTGCAACTTCCGACCACCAACAAGTCGTTTTCTTCAAAAATAACGGGTTGCCCATCGATGGTATTAAGCGCATACTGACCTGCCCAAGAACCATAAGGCTGCGCTCCCAAAAACTGAGGAAAATACTTTGTCACTACTTGATAGATTCCATAACGGTAAAAATTTTCTTCAGATTGAGGGTCATCTTCTAGCTTAAAGGCTCTTGGAAAATCGTCGCCATAGCTCAGCCAAAAAGCGTTTTCATCCACGGCAGGTTTAATGTAAATCGCTGGTTCTGGCAAAATTGTGAAAGGTACACAGTCTTCCACATTGAAGCCTCTGACACCTAAAAGCTGTCTCAACGCTGTCGTTGATGCCTTCACAGAAAAAAGTTGACGCTTTATAGGTTCCATCGGCGCGTAAACTCCAACTTGATGAAGCAGAGTATTCGCCCACACGCCTGCAGCAATAATGGTTTTCTTCGCTTTAATTGTGCCTCTGTTAGTGTCAACTCCGGCAGCCTTGGATTTTTGCCAGAAAAAGGGTTCATCAGGCATTCCTAAGGGCTGCTCTGGCTCTACTAGTATCTTCTCAGCTTTCGTGTTGTATAGAATTTCTCCGCCCATCTTTTGAAATTCTTCTTTGTAGAACTGAACTAGCAAGTCTATGTCGATGGACCCTGCCTTAGGAACAAATACTCCTTTTTCCACATCTGCTAATCCCATCATTTGTGCCTCCTCATCTGTTGTAACTTTTGTTCTAAGATTGAGACGCTTTGTCAACTCTTCTTCTTCATACACTTCATATCCAAGGCCGTTTTCTGCCATAGACCTAAGAATAGGCTCTATAATCCTATAATGTTCTTTTGAAAAAAGCCACAAATAGCCAGCCCATTTCAACTTCAAATCTACGCCTAGCTGGTTTTGAACATGCTTGAAGAATTCAACCGTGGTATCCACTAAAGTGAGGTTTGTATGAGAGTAGAAGAAACATCTGAACATCGCAGCGCTTTTAGCGGTATTTCCTTGGCCGGCTGTGCTCATCTTATCTATGACAAGAATTCGGTCGTTTGGTCGCTGTTTTTTAATGTGATAAGCAGTTGCTAATCCAATTATACCTGCGCCTACGATAACAGAATCATATTCTGTCATGTTGTGTCATCTCGCCTTGCAAAGCTGTTTAGAAACTATCAGTAGGCAAGAGGTTAAAGATTAACGCTTCGCTAAACTCGTGTCTTGGAATTAGAAGATTGCTGAATTAAGAGCCTATTCTTCGTCAGGAAACGTCTTATATTCATATATAGAGAAGCCTTGCGTTGTATAAACTGTTATTTTTATCTCTTGACCTTTGAACTCTCCCCAATCCCACAAGCATTGAAGGGTAGCATTTTCACCTGGCATAAGCCCCAGTGGTAATACAATTATTACTTTTACATCCTCGAAAATTTGAGTCCCATTTGTAATTGTTACTTTGTTGATATTGACAAGATGCGGCGATGACGGTAGATTGGAAATTGTTACATTAAATCCACTAGTGTCAGATGCATTGAAAGCTATATCAGTTATATTAAGCATCACAGAGGGAGGCAAGGATTCTGTTTTGATTGCAGAATAACCTTGCAATGTTTTCACGGTAATTGTGTGAGAAGAACCATCCAAAGCACCTTCTCTCCACAAGTTCCAGTTACATAAAAAAGTCTTACTTTGGCCTGGTTGAAATTGCTGTGGAAGTGTAGCATTTTCATCTTTTAACGTTATGTTTTGGGATGGAATGCTCGTAGAATCAAACATTATTTCTGTTATATTTAATGGTATAAGAGATTCCGCTGCATTCCCTATAGTCACATTAAAACGCTCAACAGTTACTGTGGTGTCAAGATCTACACTAACAATTTCCAACTCTACTTTACCTGTTTTATATGGAAATGTTGCGCCCGAGTCATTTTGCAGAAATACGGCAACACGAATAGTTTGACCCGCGAATTCTCCCCAGTTTCTTGTACACTTGAAGGTTATAGCATCGCCTTTCGAGAGGGGATGTGGAATTAACGGCTCTATGGAACTCGCTGGAATGTTATAAATTGTTTCCAAATCATCAGTCGTAGCGATTATGGCAATACTAGTTATGTTCGCATCAGCTTCCGAATAAGATGGATTTAGAACTGTCACATCGAAATAAGCGCTATCTTCGAGAGGAAATGTAACATTCGTGATTGTTATTGTAGTTATGCCTTCGGGAATCCTATGCCTTATGTTCACATAGTATCCTTCTGTCCACAAGTATGATAGCACAGCACCTACTATTCCAGACGCTAAAAGCAAAATTAACAGAGAAAGCGTTGAAATGCCTCTTGTGTGCCTTAACATAGTTTGCATATTTTGTTCCTCGGTTTTAATGTGATGTTTATTCTGATTTGTAAAGGGAGTAAATAAGTATTAAGCGACCAATTTTGGTGCGTTAAATACTTATCTAACCTTTGCGTGTTTCTTTTCTTGTGTTGTGCGTTTTCTTGAATAAAAGCGTTTTGCGTGCGCGCGCAATACGATATAAAGTTAGCACAACGCAAAAAACAAACACTGCTACGAAAAAAATTGAGCCGCCTAATCCAAGCCATGCCATAGGACTAGGTTCGACAGTTCCAAATATCCATGTTAGAATACCTATGACACCCAAGAGCGCAAACAAACCTAGAATTTTGAATTGGCGGATAATCCATGTACGCCCTGACATCGTTTTACCTAAACGCAATGATTTGCCACAATGAGGGCAGTTAACTACCATACCCTTGGTTTCGCTTCCTGTTCCTAGTGATGAGAACGATTTGTGGCAATAGTAGCAGATGACTAAGCCCTTATTTTTTGCTTCCTGTCCACTACACGAAGAATTCATTGCCATTGTGTTGCCACTAAGTTATAACTCGATATATTTTTCTATAAGCTATCTTACCACTAATACGGGGCATGGCGCATATGTCAACACTCCGTTGGCTACGCTTCCTAGAAGGAATCTTTTGATTCCAGTTCTGCCTTTAGTTCCCATAACAATAAGGTCGCAACCTTCTTTCTCAGCAATTTTTGTTATTGCATGAACAATTGATGGTTGATCTTCAACGATTTTTGTCTCAATTTTAACTTTAGCTCTTTTTGCCATTTTCTTTACTTTGTTCATGTAGTTTTCCGCCATCTTTCTTTCTTCATTGGAGATTGTCATAGGAATAGGGGTCATCATGTGGGTTGGCATTCCTTCTATGGGCGTAGGCGTCAAAGCGTAAGCGGGTAAATGTATCACATGCACGGCAACAATGTTTGCTTTTACTCTTTTTGCTATATCTATTGCATATTCTGCAGCTTTGTCTGACGGCTTTGAACCGTCAACTGGGACCAAAATTTTTGTAATCGAGACGTTTGTTGACATTTTTGCTTCCTCTATTCTTTTTGTGGATTCTCTGACTTAAACTTTATGAGGGGATCCTAAGTTACTGTCAATGATGTTTCCTAAAATATCTCCAGATGATTTCTTACGAGCATTAGTTAATCCATGGTATCAAGCCCTCGAAAATCCAACAGAAGCTCAAAACCAAGCTCTACAAGATCTAATTGAGCACTACCGAAAAACCGATTATGGAGAGCAACATTCCATAAATGATATCAAAAATATCGCAGACTTTCAACTGAGCTTTCCCAAAATTAGCTACGAAAAACTACTACCACATTTGAAAGAGGTAAAGAAAGGAAATTATCGAGCCATGCTTTCCGAGCCTCCAGTCTGCTGGGTTATGACAAGGGGTTCTACAGGCGTCTCAAAGATTCTTCCTGCCACAAAGACTCATCTTGAGCAGATATTTTCATGTGGGGCAAGGGCTTTAGTCAACTATGCGTTAAGGGAAAACGACTTCACTGTGTTGATTGGAAAAGTTCTCAATCTTAACTTTCCTTCTACCGTAGCAACAATGGAGACAAGTGGGAAAAGGGTAAATTACGGTTACAGTTCAGGTACTTACGCGAAACTGAATCCCATGCTTAACCAAGTGAGCTTATTGCCGAAACAAGAAGAAATCGATGCGTTGGGTCTCGGCATAACTAGGTCGGATTGGGAGAAACGGTTTGAGCTTGTCTATCAGAAGGCGTTGAACCAGAATGTTACTGCTGCAATGGGCGTTACACCTGTGATTTTATCTTTTGCCAAATACGTCGCAAATAAACATCGGAAAAAACCGAAAGAGTTGTGGCGGCTTAAGGCTCTCTTTTGTACGAGCATAAGAAAAATCCAGCATAAGTATGCACCTAGGTTGAAGTCTTACTATGGCACAGTTCCAATAGTGGAAATGTATACAGCCACGGAAGGTGTATACGGTCAGCAACTTGACGACCTTCCTTACATTAGTCCTAATTATGACAAATACTTGTTTGAGGTTGAAACTGGGCAAGGGATTAAGATGCTTTATGAGCTTAAAAGGGGTGAATGGGGACGATTGATTGTTTCGTCTTGTCTTTTTCCACGGTATGATATTGGTGACATGATTGAGGCTATGGGTAAAAATTATTTTCGAGTTTTTGGTAGAGCAACTGCTTTAACCATTTTGGAGCATAGGTTGTATCGGCTTTTGTACGGATGGCTTCTTTAGGGTCGCGGGTTTGTTCTAGATGCTCTAGTCGCTCCACGAATGGCGAGGATGATGATTACTAGGCCAATGGCTACTAGGAAAAACGCTCCACGCCATGACTCAGGTAGCTCAAAGAGAGTTGTTATCAAAGATGTTGCTCCAACGACTACAAGGATTAGGCCGCCGATCAGCACCCAAAAACGGCTAGTTTCTCTTTTTTCGTGTTTCTCAGCTTTTTCTTCCTTCTCACGCTTTTCATGTTTTTCGTGTTTCTCGTATTTCTCGTAAGCCTCTTCAGGAATCTTTTCAGCTTTAAGCGAAGCCCCACACTTTGAGCAATACTCCATTTCTTCTGTAACTTCATTCCCACATTTTGGACAGTACGGCAAACTGTTTCACCACAACTAACTATTCTGTTTGGTTGATGCTTAAATATAAGCGTTAAAATTCCGTATGCAAGCATGTTTTTGACGATTCTACTGCTTTTTACACGTTATTGTTCTTCTTCCAAGAAATCAGCCGAGCGTTCATAATACATGTATAAGGGCGTACGCTTACGCTAATCACCTTTTAAATCATGAGTCCACAACACTTTCCCAATTGAGTAGTTCATTCAAGTGAAAGCTTTGCCAACTGCTTCAACACGTATTTGCGGATTTCCTTTGGCTTAGGTAACTTTGCTACCACTTTTCCTTTTTTAACAAACGGTCTTAACATGCGCTCTGTTTTACCTCGACATTTTGGGCATCTAGGCTGAGGTTCATCATATGGCAAAACTACGTCAGCTAAACATTTTTGGCATCGCCACACTTCCTTTCGCCCTCCAAGCTTGCCCCGCTTTGCGCACAATTTCCCATCCATCTCAATTATATCCATGGCAAAGTTTACGGTAGGCGAATTGCTTACGTATGTGCCTACGCCGAACGCGTCTGCACCCGCATCGCTCAGCTGTCTAACTGATTCCTCGTTCAAGCCTCCAGAAACGAAAATCTGGACGTGTTTATAGCCGCGAAGATTCAGTTCCCAGCGTACCTCTCGCACAATCTCTGCGAAATCACCTTTACGAGACGCTGGAGTATCAAGGCGTACGGCTTTCAGATTTTTTACAGCTTCTGCAGCCATAATTGCCTCCATCTTCTCATCCGAGTACGTGTCCACCAAGACAACACGAGGCACATCTTCTTCAATTATGCTGTCGAAAGCTTTCCATGCCTTGATTTGATCGCCTACAACTATGATGAGAGCATGGGGCATAGTTCCCACAGGTTTGGTATCTGTTGTTTTTGCGCCTGTCAGACTGCTAACTGCGTCAAATCCGCCAATAAAGGCTGCTCGGTCTATTATGGATGAAAGAGCTGGATGCATGCGACGAATGCCAAAAGAAATCACGTTTTTGTTTTCAGCAATCTTCTTCACTCTCGCTGCTCGAGTGGCGATTCCCGAGGCTTGACAAATAAGACCTAGAAGAGGGGTCTCATAGAGGCAAAACTTTCCGTAAGAGCCTTCAATTCTTAAGACGGGCTCGCGAAAACCTTGATAGTCAGTGGGATAGAATACTGTTCCTTCAGGCATTGAATAAACATCAACGGGAATGCCCCTAAACAGATGGGCTAGTTCTTCGATGCCGCATAAAATGCTCCAAGGCCAGTTTTCTGGAAGGCGACCAGGAGTTACTTCTGCTACAACACGGATTTTTTCCAAGCTTTTAGCTTCTAAAATCTTTTTTGTGTGTACAAAGTAAATGTCGGTTGTTTCCGCTTGTTTTATCTCTTTGTCGGAGGCGACATGGAAAAGGCGCATTTAACTCTCTCCACAATTTTATTTCAATGAATTATAGCGATGTTTATTTAAAGGTTCAAGCAGTGCTTACCAACAAAAGTAGCTGGATGAACCCGACCTCTACCACTGCTGCTATAAAAAATAGTAAATAAATCACTAAAAGATCCCGCATTGTCATGCTTCTTTTCAGCGTTTTCTGTATTGTTAAATAAATTCCGTAGCCCTCAATCAATCCGTTGGGCAAGCTTAACAGAACAACCGTAGTTAAACCGTTTATGAATACTGTTCCGAAAACAATCATGCTAGCCCTGAAAATACTTAACAAAATAATCATGAAAGTAAACACCAAAGCAAAGACTCGTGGATGCTGGAGCACAATGTATTCATACTTTTTCGGCTTGAAGAAAGAAAGAACTAGTTCAACGTAGAAAGTCATCGCAAGCAGAATAAGAGAAACCACAAGAACGTTATGGATAAAAACTAATATCACAGCAACAGGTGGATTGGCAAACAAATTTCCAGAATACCTAAAGAAAACCATATTTTCAGCAGATGCCGACACTAAGAAAATCAGCAAACACATGCCGAGTAGCACCGTTCTCTTTTTCGAAGCCATAGTAAGGGCCACAAATCCTACGTGTTCACTAGTAAGTGAATAAAAACGTTACCTAGCTTTTCTATTCACGCCTAATTTCAAACACAACTGTTCCGCCAAAAGTGTATGGAGGCCTTGGGTCGAGACATTAAACATAGCCCACATTCTCTTCGTTCTTCGTTAAGCCTAATTCTTTGAAGCTTATTTCTCTTCTCAACGCAAAGAGTATGTATGCCATTGACCCTAACGCATGGATACGCAGGCATCTGTTTCCTCCAAAATTATTTTTGGCTCATCAAGAACTATTCTGTCTCCAACCTTGAATACTGGACATTTTCTGCGAATTTCCTTAACAGTTACAACAATTCTGTTAGCCTGTCTCATATGTTTTCCAAGTTTTCCTTGTTACATCTAAGCTGTATTTTTTTAAATGTGGAGTCTTCTGCAAGATGGCAAACACTTAAGAAAGATACTTATATAAATGGATAAAAACTTTGTAAAGAAAGGAGTTAATATTCATAATGAAGGGAATGTGCCCGGCTATCGTCAGCGTGGGCAGAACCAAGTTTGGGGAGCATTATGAAAGCGCGCCTGAAAGCTTGGTTGAGGAATCTGGGCTGTCAGCTTTAAGCTCTGCAAGTATTGAACGTAGAGATCTAAATGCTTGTCACTTTGCAGACTATTTTCTTCCCATAACCAACAAGTTAGGGCTTGAAGAGGGGTTTCTGTCTGAACTCTTAGAGCTAAACGTTCCCATGGAAATCACACGTTCCTTTGGTTCTGCTCTCTCGAATGCTTGCAACGCCGTTCTGGCAGGGAAGTATGAGCTTGTGCTTGTGGGTGGAATGGAAAAGATGACGGATCGGTGGGACAAAATTAGAGACGACCTTATGCTTCTGGAGGATCCGTGGAGTTATTATGCTGGATGTACGCCAGAGGCGAATCATGAGCTTATGCTTAGAGCATACATTAAAAGATACGGGGTCACTGGTGAGCATCTTGACGTTTTAAACACGGCGTTGGCTGAGTTTTCTGTAAAGAATCACCGTAATGCCATGAAAAACAAGTACGCCCAGTTTCACAAAGAAATCTCTGTAGATACAGTTATAAAAGCAAGAGCTAGGGCAAGAAGACCTTTAGGCTTGTTCGATTTCGCACCAATATCTGATGGTGCATCTGCTTTGATATTAACAAATTCAGATTTGGCTGAGTCCTACACTGACAAACCAGTCTACATTCGGGGTTATTCTCTAGCTACAGACTATATTACTTTCCCCTCGCGCAACGACTTGACAGGCTTCGTGGCTACTAGACTGGCGATTAAGGATGTTCTTAAGACATCGGATATTCGACTGGATGACATTTCAATTTTGGAACTATATGATTCGTCTACTATGATGGGGATGGTTTCTTTAGAAGATTTGGGGTTCTGCGAGAAGGGCAAGGCTTGGATGGATATTTACAAAAGTTCTCAGGAGAATGAAGACTACTTTGAGCTTGACGGTAGAAAAGTCTTTGTAAACATGAATGGTGGGCTTAAAGCTGATGGAAATCCTTTGGGTGCCACAGGAGGGGCGGAGATTTTTGAGGTTTTCCAACAGTTGAGACGAGAGGCTGGTGAAAGACAGGTAAAAGCAGATGGTGAACTCAGATACGGTTGTGTTCACGAGTTGGAAGGCTTCGGAACCAAAGCATATGTGTACGTTTTAGGGAGGCAATTGACGTGAGCAGTGAACCGATTGAAAGGCGAGTTTCCTATATAGGCGATAGATTGCGTGGTAGTCGTTGCATTATTTGTGGAAAAGAATACTTCAAACTTAGAGACTACTGTGGTGCTTGCGGAAGAGAAAGCTTCGGTAAGATGGAACGCATCGACTTCTTTTACGAGGAAGGAACACTGGAAATTTGCACTCTTGTCAATAAACCTACGAACAAGTTCACAAAATTGGGTCCATACATCTACGGAATCATTTCTTTCCACGATGACAAAGTGCGTTTTCCAGCTCGATTAACTGATCGCATAATAAGAGACGAGGAAATCATCCTAGATGATTTGGAAGGCAGAAAGATTGTTCCTAGGTTTAGGAGAAGACATGCCGTGGATCCAAGCGGAATAGTGCCAACAATCTCTCTGGCTTTCTCATTTGCTGACGAATACTATCCTTACCAAGAATATAGAATAGTGAAACCTTCGAAGGAATACGAGAAACCGGGAATAGTAGGATATGGCGTTTATTCTTCCAAGTTCAGAATTAAAGAAGGAATAATAGAGCGATCTATCCCCTTCTTAGACGAAGACGCCATAACCGCAGCCGTTGAAGCTGGAAAAATGGCACTTATCCACTCAGGCATTGATCATAGATCAGTTGGCAAGGTATATGTAGGATCAGAGTCCAACCCCTACGCTGTTAAGCCTATTGCTTCCAAAGTAGCTCAGGTGCTGAAACTTGGCGAAGAAGATCGAGCTGAAGGCGTCCAATGCGTAGATGCAATAGACACAGAATTTGCATGTAAAGCGGCAACAAGCATGTTCAAAGACGCCGCTTCTCTAGTCTATTACCCAGATTCAGAAGAATCTTACGCCATGGTAATCGGAGCCGACAATTCTCAATCTGCCCCAAGAGACGAACCAGGAGGCGAACTAGACCTCTTCGTGGGCTACGGAGGCTGCGCCTTCATCTTCGGCATGGATGACGTGATAGCTCAATTTGAAGGCTGGGTCTCAATTACATCAGACACTCCAGATTTTTGGAGGAGAGACACCCAACCTTACCCGAGCCATGGCGGCAGATTTACAGGTGAACCAGCCTACTTTAAGCACGTAACAAAAACTGTTAAAAGCCTCATGGACCGTTTGAAGCTTGAGCCTCGCGATGTAGACTATTTCGTGGCACACCAGCCTAATGCTGCTTTTCCAACACGTGTTGCGAAGTCTTTAGGGTTTAAAGAGGAACAGTTTCTGCCAAGTTTACAGGTTGCAAAATTTGGAAATACGTATTCAGGGTGCTCACCTATCGGTTTAGCAGCTGTTCTTGACATAGCGAAACCAAATGACAGAATTTTATTAGCAAGTTATGGTTCTGGAGCTGGAAGTGATGCATATTCGTTTATTGCCACAAGCCAGCTAATTGACAAGAGACCTAGACAAAAATTCACTATAAACTATCAAGTTGAAAACAGGTTTATAGATTACGTAGATTACGGCACTTATAGAAGAATTAAACAAGGAATGCACACAACGTGACGATTGACGAGGTCCAATCCTTAGAAGAAGAACAGGAAAAAAAGCAATCTGGGCAGTTTGTGAAATGGATATTCAAAGTGCTCTACTCACCGATGAAGACTTTTGAAGAGATCGTGGAGAAACCAAATGTTAAAGGTCCAATCCTAATTTTGTTGATAACGTTGCCCATAGTTCTCGGTGGACAATATATAAGTGGGACAAAATTTTTCTTAGAAAATCCAGCGCCTGAAAACGATTTGTGGACAGAAAAACCGTCCAACTCGACATCGTTTTTGTGGAGTTCCAACGACAACATAACTTTTGACAACAACGATTACATTGTAGGCAATTTTAGTGTTTCATCTTCTTTGACTAATAGTTCGCTGATTTGGATGCGCTTGACAGACATAGGGAGTTTTAATTGTTCTGAAGAGGAATACAGTCGCTTGTCTTTTAGGATAAAATGGGTGAACGAAGCAAATGTTACTCCAACTGCAATTTTGCAGCTGTTCTCGTTAAACAATGAAAGTAACAGGTTTGAGTTAGATGTAGGGCCTTTGGTAGCAAACAGCAGTGATGTCTGGGCAAACATTACCGTTAGTCCAGCTATTGACGGTTGGATGGAAGTGCGCGGGGACTCTACCAGTTGGGCAAACGTGACTGGGATAGGCTTCCAGCTAATGTGGCCTAGTTCTGTAAATCTTACTGTAAAAATAGATGATTTATTTTTTGGAAAGTATGTTCCTATTTCATCTTTAAGCACCTTTGGCACGCAACTTGCATATTCAATTATGCGCAGTGGCTTTGATTTTTTGTTGGAGTGGTTGATTCTTTCTGGAATAGTTTTGTTAGCTTTAAAGAGTTTTTTTGATTGGAAAGGGTTTTGGAAAAATTTGTTATCGAGTGTTGGATACGTTTATTCAGCTTCTATCGTTTATTTAGGGGCTCTTGTTGTGTTGTTTCTTGTTTTGCCTCCGATTTTCCTTCCTTATAACATCACTTATTTGGAATACCTCGACATCTACCAGGGTAGTTGGGGTATGCCGATTTCTGTTTTGACTTTGTTGTCTTATGGGTGGGCTATTATTCTCTGCACTATTGCTTTGAAAAAATTGCATGAACTTTCTTGGAGTAAAGCTTTTATTATAGGTTTTGGAGCTGTTGTGATGAGCTTATTGTTCAGTTCCATTTTGCTCGGCGTGTTTCTTTAAGCTTTTTAGGTTTGTGAGGTCGCAAGAAGAAAGGAAACATAGTTTGCATTGTTTTATGTCTAGTGCTGGGTCCGCGCGTTTGCATAGTTTGCACATGAGGTGTTTTTCTCGTATGAGTTGGCATGCGGTGCAGATTCGTAGTATAAGCGTTGTTCTGTCTATGTTGCCATTGGCTAGTGAAGCGGCAGTTTCTACGATTTGTGTTTTTACTTCTTCGTGTTTTTCTATTAGGAGGATTCTTCCTCTTACGTGGTGGGTGTATTTACTTACTGCTGTTTGGGTTATTCCTAGTAGGTTGGCTGCTTCTTTTTGTTTCATTCCGTATGTTTTTGTGAGTTCTTTTGCGAGTAGGGCGCGTATTGCAGGGACGACTGATTTTACTGCTACTTCGCATGGGAGTTTCATTTTTTTTGCTCCGTTTATAGTGTTGTGGGGAAAGGTATATAAGCATGACGCATGTCATAATATATGACGTGTGTCATAGAAACGATGGAGGAAACTCGTTTTGAAAAAAACTTTTCCTTTCTCCCCTCAAAGAAAAAGGCACAATGATGACCAAGCTTCTATGACATACGCCTCGCTTGAAGTGCATGCGAAGAGCCGAAAGCTTGTTGGGGATTCGTTATGGCTGTCGAGGAAGATGGTTGATGACGGCTGTACGTTGGAGCAGACGTTGCATTTGATGGAAGAGAGGTGCAAAAGTTGCAGTGTTGCTTCTCCGATGTTTTGTGTGGATCAGTGTGAGACTTGGAAAGTGAAAAGGGAGCTTCGAGAAACAAGTGAAGTGCTTTCAAAAGATGATCATGGGCTTAAGTTGTTGAATGCTATTAAGAACCGGAGAAGATTGGCTATACTTGACGTTCTTTGGGAGAGACCTTTATCGCTTGATGCTTTGCAGAAGAATCTTAAGAGCTATGGATTCTATCATAGCCAGAAGACGATTGGTGAATATTTGAAGCCGTTGTTGAGTGCTGGCTTAGTTAAGGAATGGGATAATCGCTTTGGTTTTACGTTGTATGGCAGGAAGGTTCAAGATGCCGTGGTTAAGCATGGTTTTGCAGGACAGCTGCCGGTTCATTCTGGCGGGTATGAGGAGAAAATACTAAGAAGTCTTTTAGATGGTGCGAAGACTCGTGGCGAATTGCTTGAAGTTGCTCCTGCGAAGAGTTTGTCTCGGACTTTGAAGCGTCTGCAAGAACGTAGACTGATAGCAAATGATTCTCCTTCTGACCGCGTTTTCTACTTCCGCTCGAAGCGAGCATTGTCTTTAGAGCAACTTTCGCCGACGCAGAAAAGAATTTGTGACTTAATCCCGCAAGCCGGCATTTCTGCTCACGACTTGTCTGAAGTCGCGGGTATCAATTTGCGTAGGACGTATAGGTATTTGCGGAGTTTAAGGGGTAGGAAATTGGTGTTTAGACGGAACGTGCCAATTAGATACGAGTTGACGGTTTGGGGAAGGACGACGGCTGAGTTTTTGGTTGAAGTCGCGGGTATTGAGTAGACGTCGCACATGTAGGTGTCATTTCATCAAAAGGAGAACATTCATGTTTTATTGTCGGCTACCAAGCTTTCCAAGCTAGCCAAATCAGCTGCACGTCTTCTTCCGCTATTATTTGATGGATGCTGTTTGTGGGTATGTATATCACTGTTTCAGGCTTTTTTGAATGATTCTTCTCCGACGATTGCCTTTTCTTTTCCTTCTAAAATGATGAAAGTTTTTGCTTGTTAACACATACATTTTAAAAATTAGAAAAGCGTTAATGCTCAAAGGAAACAGAAATGAAAATAAATACCCTAGCGTTATCAACAAAAAACATAACATTAACAGTTGTTTTTGCGTCGTTTTACACGGTTTTCTCTTCTTGGAACCTGTTTCCGTTGGTTGGTGGGCAAGGAAGCTTTATTCAAGCAGGAGTTGTGATGGCTCCGTTGGTTGGAATCATACTTGGTCCTTGGCTCGGCATCTTTTCAATAGCAATTGGCGGAGCCATCGGCGCTTTGATGTCGCAAACTGGCCCTTTCGGTCTGTTCAGCTTTGTACCTCACGTGGCTGCGGCGCTGTGTGCAGGCTTGCTTTGCAACAATAAAAGATGGTTTTGCAGTGTTTTGTATCTTATTTTGCTGCTTGTTTTTGCTTTTTATCCTGTGGTCGGACCTGCTTGGTTGTGGCCTCCTTTTTTGTGGTTGCATGTTGCTGGTTTGGTTTTCGTGTTTTCTCCATTGCAGTCGAGGGTTGATGAGTTTTTGCGTGAGAATGGGGATGCGTTTAAGCTTGCTTTTGGGGTGGGGATAACGGTGTTTATTGCTACTCTTTTTGGTCATGTTGTGGGTAGTTTGATGTTTGAAGTCTTTTACTGGCCTAGTTTTATTTCTGAGGTGAGTGCTTGGAAAGCTGATTGGCAACTTATTATGTGGCTTTATCCCGTAGAAAGGTTGCTGATTGCTGTAGTTTCGACGTTCATCGGAGCTGGATTGTTGAAGGCTTTAAGGATTTATGGTTTCAAGATTGGTGGTTGAAATTTTAAATGCAGATGCATAGACGCATTTATTGGGTGGAATCTGCATTTCTTTTGGAGAAACTTGGTCTTCTGTGAATGTGACAGGTGCGTTTTTGATGAGGACGAAGGGTGTTTTCTTGTTTGTTTCTCCCATTAGCAGGTGGGCTGTGGATGCGAGGTCATCTGCTATTGCGTGTCGAGTGATTAAGAGAGGTTTTTGAAAAAGGTCTCTTTTGCTTCTGCAGTCTTTTACTGGTTTGAAGCCCGCTACTGCTAGGGCTAAGCCTCTGGTGCCCATTCTGAGGGGTGCTACTTCGCTGTCCACTATTAGGACTCCTACGTTTTTTCTGGTTCTTTGTCGCATTTCGCGTCGTATGGCTTCGGCTTGTTGTTGAGGGTTTAGAGGCCATAGTGCGGCGTATCCTTTTGGAGCGTTTTTGTGGTCAATGCCAGCGTTTACAGTTAAGATTCCGTTTTTTAGTGTCAAAACTGCTTTTTCGGTTCCTCCGTAGATTTTTTCGGCTTCTTCTAGTATTAGTTCGGCAAATTCTGGTTCTAAAGAATATTTTTTGGCTAGCGTCTTTGCTTTTTGGGATGGTGCGATTTGATTTAGTTTAGTTATTTGGTCTTGTGTTGTTGCTAGGGCTTTTGATGATATTGCTATGAGGTCTTTGTTTTCTAGTTTTAGGTTGTGTTTTTTTGTTGCTTGGAGAAGTATGTTGACTAGGTTGTCTTTTGGTTTGATGAGTGGGGATTTGATGGCGAAAACTTGCATAGACGACCCTTCGCTCTATTGTTGTTTAAACTAATAAACTGTAACGAAATGGTGTGGCAGGCCGGATTCGAACCGGCGAACCCCTACGGGAAAGGGTCTCTAGTGCCAATAAAAATAATTATTTAAACTGATGCATCAACTGTTAGTTGATGAGGAATGCGTTGGTTCGTCTTTTCAATTGTTGGATTAGTTTTTCTATCAATAGGTGTAATCTTGTTAATTGTGGGACCTAGAACTCCTGTTTACTATGCGGGTGGCGGAATCTCTATCGGCTTTAATGGGACAGTAGTTCATGGAACTGCGCCAACCTATTGCGAGATTCCTGTTTCACTTACTCCTAACACTCTCCATGTACGTATTGGGGCAGAACAGGTGCTGAGCGTGAAGCTTACTCATCCCAACGGTACTATTGTAGCAGTATGGGAAAACGAAACAGTTTATGAAGATTATGTCTTGTTTGAGGTTGGCTTATGGCGGATTCGTGTCATAGAGCCTGAAAGTGTTCATGCCTTGGGTGAAATTTTTACCACAGCGCCATTGCTTGCTCACCCTTCACTGATTTATGCTCCAGGACCGATTCTTCTAGGTTCACTGAGTTTGCTGTATTCAAAGAGCAGAAGGAGACTTGAGTCTTATTACGAAACTCTGTTATTTGAACAGAACATCGGAGGGCGCTGGATTCTCTTGGCATGGATTCCAATTCTTGCCTTCATAAGCTATGCACCGCATTATATTCCTAGATTTCCTTGGCTCTACATCTTATTGATAATGCTGACAGTTATCGCAGTATTTTCTTCAACAGCGTTTGCTTACGTTAAGCTCTGTATTTCAAAGAAAGGTTTGCTTTTGGAAGCCCCTTTCTTAAACTTCTCAAAACATTACAGCACTAATGAAATCTACGGCTATACTGTAAAAAAAGTCAAAGAACAACGGTGGTTCTTTTTGAGGCCAATCCCTTCGCTACGCGGCAAAAAAGAGGATGAAGCAACTATCTCAGTACTAACCTTGATCCCAAAATTGCTGTGGGTCTTAACTCTTGGATCAAGAATTTCTGGAAGCCAAATAATCTTCAGACCGAAATCGTTGCAAGACTTTACACTTGCAATGGATAAGCTAGACGTAGTTAAGAAAGACTCCGCCGCATTCTAGCAACAGGCAAATTTGTGAAACATGGTGCGGCGGGCCGGATTCGAACCGGCGAACCCCTACGGGAAAGGATCTTGAGTCCTTCGCCTCTAGCCAACAAACCATTTTATTGACCTGGCTTGGCTACCGCCGCCCAACCAAACAATACACCAACAAAGAAAATAAAAACGTTCCCAAGACCCGTTACTTCTTTCCCAGCACAATCAACCTTAAACCTGCCAGCTCAAGAGCCAACCCAAAACCGATAAACCCCAAATCATACAACAGCATATCCATCCCCCAATCCTTGTCAACATTCAACTTAAACACATAAAGCCCCCACCACAAACAAACCAAAAACCATCCCGAAAACATATTTGAATCCAAGTAGGAAGGTCTAGACACTGTGCTGAGAACACACACAGAGAACCCTAAAATACCAACAAGCAGCAGAAAAAGCTCAAAAGGCAGAACTCACAGTAATAATGAACAAATGCATAATGAAGGAGCATGGTTGCTTGTTTGAAGAAAAAGACACCGAACTAGAAAAAATCAAGGCAAAGAAAATACAAGAAATGATAAAACAATCAAAAAGCAGCGAAAAAATCGCTACCCCAATCACCATAACCGACGCCGACTTCAATGACACCGTCAATAAATACTCGCTAATAGTTATAGACTGCTGGGCACCTC